>CAMRBT010000140.1 GCA_947040475.1 uncultured Brevinema sp. | reverse complement strand
TATTATTTTTCATATTTTTTCCTTATGTTTAACATATATTTAAAAAGTGTATTCTATTCCAAACTCTGCTCTTATCCCTGGATTATAGGGAGAATAAATATTGTTTGGGATAGGTCTATAAGATTGATTGGCTAGATTCAGAATATTAATAACAAACATTTTATACTTCATATTAAGATCTAGATAATGTCTAGGTATTTTATCCACAAAACCACTACCATTAGGTACATGACTCACTAATTTGTAGGTGAGGGTGGTATTCCAAGTATCGTCCATACTTCTTCCTATTATTTTGGAAGACCATTGCCATGTAGGCGTAGGAGTAGGGGCGAATCCTCTGTCATCTTTTTCTTCTGTCCACGCAAGCCCTGTATGTAGCTCTAAGATATTACCATTGATAAAAAATTTATATTCTCCACCGATTTCTGCAGAAATAGCGGTAACATCATCAGAATTAACAATAGTATTTTCTGTGGTGAGCCTAAATCCTCTATCAAGCCAAGCGTAAGAAGCATTTGCAAAGACACGCCAACGGGATCTATTCAATCCTATCTCTATGCCTGTGCGGACGCCATCTTTTGGTTTAACTTTAGGGTAGGGTAGAGGGTTGGCTGTTCCAAAGCCGTAAGCTGTGGTAATATCAGGAAGCACATAAACCCTACTAACATGAGTAGAAGCGTAAACGCCATTTTTGTGTCTTAGTCCTATCGTTAAGAGAGGAACAGGGATATAACTATACTTGGAAATAATTTGGTTCAGTGCCATATTAATATCAAGATTTATAGTAGGATTGTCTTCTTCTTTAAAGAGAGATGCTCCAAATTCTGTAATAATATGTAAAAAATGCTCTCCGTACTCAGGGACTCCTTTGTAATTGTCGGAAGTGGATCTTGCACCGTCGTCTACTTGATTGAGCTCATAGCCTAATAGCACCTTATAAGTATATCTATCAATCTGATCTGCAACACCAGTTTGAATATTTAATTGATGATTGAGATAATCATTAGTAAAACTGTCTGAGGTGACAAATTGATTATAAAAAGTATAATTAGCTGTTATTAAGAATATATCTTTGTTGTAACGAAGTCCTGCGATAAGATTGTTCCGTATTACATGATCCACAGAATATAGAGCCTCACCTGTTTCTGTAAAACTATCTGTATAGGTATGAGAAACTAAAAATTCTAGATCTTTCCATACTGTTTTAGAAATAAAAGAAAAGCGTTCATAAGTAGAGTTGGGGTAAATAGCGAAATCTGCTCCATCATCAATAGCATAATAATAATCTTTAAGTCCAAAATCTCCCAAGAATCCAAAAAATGTTGATCCATCTTTGAATGTCTGTTCGCCTTGTACTTTAGCATAAAGATTAGCTGTAGTGCTAGCATTAGCCGTTATCGTCGTATAATTATCAAAGGTGATAGGGATACGAAAATCGATAAAACTTCCTGCGTTCACTCCAAAAGGTACCATATTTTGTTTATAAACATCAGCCCTATCTGCAAAATCATAAGGAAGTAAATCTAACATGATTTGTCCTTGGCTGATACTAGGATCTTTAATCATGAATCCATCTATGCCCAAAATGGGAGGGGTAGCAGCACCATTGATCCTGATACCACTTATCCTTCCTACGGCAGATGATTCAACACTAACAGAAGGAGAGCTAATAAGATTCGCAGGAGAATTACCAGTATTGACGGAAGAACTTTGAAAATTCAATCCCGGTCTATATGATTGAGCAACGGAATTATCGTTACTGATCGTAGATTTAATAGGGATATTAGTATTTGTGTCTTCTTGAGCTATTAACAAAGTAGGGAAAAGAAATAGAAAAATGAGAAATATATAAATGTTGTGCCTCCTGCAACTTTAATAAAAATTAAAGTTAAATTTGTGATCTAACAAACTTTTTACGCAGGCGTAAAGAAATGAAAAACCCGAAAAGTATATACTTTTCGGGTTTTAATACGTATAGAAAGGAAAGAGAGATTCTAGAAATCTCGGTGTCCTTTCTTCCTTATGCCCGAGGAAGAATGTCGACAAATATAAAAAAAGCAGGTTTCCTGGCTCTTAGCATACAAACACACCTTCTCCATAAAATGAATGGTATTTTGTGTTTGCTGTAACTAATTACAGTGTCGGGTAACGCATCGGAATTTAACCGATTTCCCTTTTAACTTTTATACATATTGCATAAAAGCACTTTTATATTATGTAATTTTATTATAAAACAATTAAATGATTAAGTCAATCACTATTTTAATATTTTAATAACAAGAAGAAATTTTGTTTTGTTCACGTATTTCTAAACGCATCTTGGAGAAAAATAAATCTCTTTGGTGATAAGAATTAAATCGCCATTCAATATGAAAAGGAGAAATAATAACATCGGTAATAATTCCAAAGAATGCTGCATAACGAAATATCTCATGAACGGTTTGCTCGTAATTGGAATCTTGATAGATATTTAATAAGTTTTTAATCTCAAAATAAGACATAGAAAAAGTAGGAGAGGAAGCATAACTATAACCACAAGGGTGTTGTTGAAACGCTAATTGTTCAAGTTGGTGCAATGATAAAGAAAAATGAAGGTTGTCATAAATACCATAATAATTAAGACACGTTTCTAGCATAGCTGCTCCTTTTTTGTTGGGAATTATTTGAGAAATTTCTTTAACAAACTAATTCTGTATATCATTTTCTATAACTTTTCGATTTTTGTCAAAATTTAATCAAGTACTTTTTTTTATTTTACTTGCCTATCTTATGTTTTTTATATATCTTTATGATAGTTTGTAATAATTTCGCATGAAATTCTCCTATACCAAAAACCCCTTGTAACTACTACAAGGGGTTTTTGGTGGCTATATTAGATAACTATTTATTTTTATAATATTATAATATTTTAGTACTAAAAACTTATTTTAAATATATTCAAAAATTAAAAATATCGTCTTACTTTTTGTTTGTAAGTGAGATAATCATCTCCAAAAATTGTCGTGAGGAATTTTTCTTCTTCTAATATTTGTAAATGAAACACAAATAAAGCCACAATAACAATGATAACCATCAAAATACTAGGGAGCATGAGAGCGATACCTATATAAAAGAGATCAAATCCGAGAAAGGCGGGATTACGGCTAAATCTCAAAATCCCATCTGTCATAAGGCTTGTGTTTTGAGAGCTGTCAATACCAGCACGCCAGCTATCTTTCATGGCGATTACTGCCATAATAAAAAAGAATGATCCTGTCATAGCAAAGGTAAAACCGAGGATTCTTTGATATCTAAAAAGATATAAAGTTGAAAAAAAGTGTAATAAGCTTAGACATTGTATGATAGCTAGACCATAAGTAACTAAAAGTAAAAACATTTCTAATAGTCTGACAGAAGAAGGTTTTTCGCCTTTAGCGAGACGATTTGATTTTATCCCTTTTTGTTGGAGTAGAAGATTTTTAGAAAGATAAGCCCCATAAAAAATAAGCATGGGTATGAGTGCGAATAAAGATGTTTTATTCATGGTATAGATCCTAATTTGATAACTATGATTTCATTTTTTTATCCATACGACGATGAAGCTGATATTGAGAGAATCGATGGGATTCATCTCTTATTCGTTGGATAAGATGCAGTACAGGAGAATTTTTAGCTAGTATTGTTCCTAATTTTTGATCAGGCTTGAAAATCTCTTCTTCTTGCTTGGCAATAGAAATAATATCTATCGTTGTGATCTCTAATCGATCTAAGGCTTTTATAGCCGATGAGAGTTGTCCTTTTCCACCATCAATAACAATGAGTTGGGGGAGGGTTTTATGCTCTGTGATGAGCTTTTTATAATGTCTATAGACGGCCTCTTCCATGGCGATATAATCATCCTGTTGATTTTCTGCTTTGATATTAAAAAGTCTGTAGGCATCTTTGTTTGGCTCGCCACCTTGGAATTGTATCATCACCCCAGAAGCTAGAGTCCCGTCAAGTTTTGCAATATCGAATCCCTCAATAGTGCTTGGAAAGTTAGTAAGCTGTAATTCTTTTTGTAAATCAGTAAGTGTCTGTAATAAATCTGGCTCTGACAATGCTTGTTCCAAGTGCACATGAGCATTTTTTTCAGCAAGATTTAAGAGAGAATATTCTTGAGAATCGGTATCTTCTAC
>CAMRBT010000139.1 GCA_947040475.1 uncultured Brevinema sp. | reverse complement strand
GCTAATCCGATACTGTGAGAAGAATTAGGATTACCAAATAGTTGTTCCAAATAAGGTTGCATAGTCTTAAGAACAATGGGATCAATAGGTGTGGTAGCATTGTTATCTAGATATATTTGAGCAGGCATAATACAAATCCTTATTTTATTGTTTTATTATTATAAAGCCTATTGGGGTAATAAATCAAGCTATATTATAAAAATAAGTAGAACTTGATATCATAGTCTTGCAATAAAATAATAAAGTTGTTATAATATGATATGAGACTGAATATAAATACAATATAAAAAATAAAATTTGGAGCAATTCATGAATTTGAAATTAGAAAAAAATGGATTTAAAAGACCAGGACCTGTTGTTTTAGCAGTTTTAGATGGTGTCGGTATTAGTGAAACTACAGATGGAAACGCAGTTTCTGGAGCAAATACTCCTGTACTAGATGCTTTAATGGAATCCGTAAATTATCGTTTATTAAAAGCTCATGGTACTGCTGTCGGTATGCCAACAGATGACGACATGGGTAATAGTGAAGTAGGTCACAATGCTCTTGGTTCTGGACGAATTTTTGCACAAGGGGCAAAAAGAGTCAACGAAGCTATCGCTGATGGTTCTATTTTCACAACAGATACTTGGAAAAAATTAGTTCAACAAACAATAGATAAAAATTCAACTTTTCATTTTATAGGATTAGTTTCGGATGGTGGAGTACATTCCAATATCAAACAATTAATACAAATGATAAAACATGCAGCTTCTCAAGGCGTAAAAACATTGCGTGTTCATGCTTTAACAGATGGTAGAGATGTTGCTGGACGTAGTGCGATTAATTATTTTAAAGAGTTACAAGAAGTTTTTGATGCTATCAATAGCAAAGATGGATTTAGCTATGCTATCGCTTCTGGTGGTGGACGTATGCTCATGACTATGGATCGCTATAATGCAGATTGGGACATGGTAGAAAGAGGTTGGAATGCTCATGTACATGGTCAAGCCGATCGTACTTTTCCTTCCGCTATTAATGCGATCGAAACATTTTATGCAGAAGATAAAGAAAGAAATGATCAATATGTTCCAGGATTTGTCGTTGTTGATGATAAAAACACTCCTATAGGACGTATTCAAGATAATGACACCGTGGTATTTTTTAATTATCGTGGTGATAGAGCTATAGAAATTTCAATGGCATTCACTTTAGATGAATTCAAATATTTTGATAGAGGCGTTAGACCAAAAGTTTTATATGCTGGAATGATGCAGTATGACGGAGATCTCAAATTACCAGAATTATTTTTGGTAGTTCCTCCAAAAATCGATAGACCAGTTGGAGAATATTTTGTTAATAGTGGATTGTCAACTATGGCTATTTCCGAAACTCAAAAATATGGACATGTTACTTATTTTTGGAATGGAAACAAAAGTGGATACCTAAATGAAAAGCTCGAAAAATATATAGAAATCAAATCAGACAATGTTCCTTTTGATCAAAAACCAGCAATGAAAGCTGAAGAGATCACCAACGAAGTTCTCAAAGCTATAGAAAGTGGTACTTTTGATCATATTCGTATCAATTATCCTAACGGAGATATGGTTGGACATACAGGCGACTACGATGCTACTGTATTTTCTATGGAAGTTACAGACAAGCAATTAGGTAGAGTATTAGAAGCAGTAAAAAAAGCTAATGGGATTTTGATTGTGTTAGCAGATCATGGTAATGCCGACAAAATGTGGAGTGTTGATAAAAAAACTGGAGAAAAAACTCCTTTCACAGCACATACTTTAGCACCAGTTCCTTTTGCTATTTATGATCCTAATTACAATGGTGAGTACACTTTAGCTACTGTTGAAGAACCTGCAGGACTAGCTAATGTTGCTGCAACATTATGTAATCTTTGTGGTTTTGAAGCACCAGAGGGTTATACGCCTTCATTAATTACCTTCAAAAAATAATAAATATTTTAACAAATTTTAACACAAGGCAGTGTTTATGAAAAAATTAGGACTGATTCTTTGCTTTCTTTTTGTTGCATCATGTACTCTCAAAGATGAATTTTTTTATCAAAATGGAATATTTCCATCAAGACCAACTCATGGATTTGATAGAGAAGATTTATTTCCTAATAGATTAAAATCAAATATGGGTGCTTCTGAGAATATGTGTATAATGCTTCGTCATAGAAGAGACTGGAATCCTAGCACAATAGATTTTAAATCTCAGTATCCTAGTTTTAATATAGAATTATTATCTTTTAATAATTTGGATCCCTCTAAGAGTTTTACTTGGCAAGAAAGAATGATGTTTGCAGATGCTTTAGAATTAATTGTTTATGCTATTAACCACCCTTTATTTGAAGAAAAAATGGGATTAAAAGCCTTTTATGATAATGATCTAACGCATATAGTCCCTTCCGCAAAAATTGTTAAAAGTATAAGAAACACAAAGTTGACGTTTATTATTGCCAAAGAAGATTTAGATAAAAATGTATTAGCACAAGCGACGGTTGGTGGTTTTCATCACATGATATGGTTTCGTAGTGATACTGATTATCAACAATATAGTGTGCTATCACTAGCGGTAGTTTTAGGGCATGAATTAACTCATAATTTAGGTTTTTTACACGCCTCTAATGTACCTTATGGAATCCAAGATGTCATTCTTGAGGTTATCAGAGAATCATCAAAACAGGATGTTACAATTTTCAAAGATAATACGCCTTATTATGAAGATAGCTTTTTACAAAGAGTAAGAGATAGTTCTTCAAAGGCTCGCTCACTTTCATCACAAACACTAATCCAAGAAGATTCACATAAAGATTTTGGGGATCTCTTCTAAGATCTTAAATTATAAAATTATTATAAAAAAGACATCGTATTATGCGGTGTCTTTTTTACGGTTATAAGAATTTATAGATATTTACAATTGCTTTTATTGTTTTTTATTCCTATATTAAAAATATATATATTAAGGAGATTAAAATGTATTGGAAATATTTAATAAAACAAATCAATCCGTGGAACACATGGACGAGAATTTTTTTGGCATTATGCCTACCACCAGCAATTTATTTGCAAAATGTAATGCTGATTACTATACTTATGGTTCTTTTACTTTTGTTAGCACTTGTCTTCCCAGTAATGCGAAATAAATTCGAGATTGAATTTTTATACCATGCTATGAGAGGACATTTTTTAGAATTAAAAGGACTTGTCCCTCACAATTCTATGGTTTGGCGTATATTATTGGGTAGTGCTATCATGAAGTTTATTACAGTTACTATTTTAGCAGGCTTGTTTGGATTTAGTATTTATCTACTTTGGAATGGTAATTTATTTTGGGGTTCTGCTATTTTCTATGCACTTCTCTCATTAAAAATATGTGTTCTTTCTGAGTGGTCTAATCTTTCAAAAATGACTCCATCAAATAAAGATTGGGATGATATTTATCAGATTACTATTGAAGAATAATTTAAAAATATATATATTAAGGAGATTAAAATGTATTGGAAATATTTAATAAAACAAATCAATCCGTGGAACACATGGACGAGAATTTTTTTGGCATTATGCCTACCACCAGCAATTTATTTGCAAAATGTAATGCTGATTACTATACTTATGGTTCTTTTACTTTTGTTAGCACTTGTCTTCCCAGTAATGCGAAATAAATTCGAGATTGAATTTTTATACCATGCTATGAGAGGACATTTTTTAGAGTTAAAAGGACTTGTCCCTCACAATTCTATGGTTTGGCGTATATTAATGGGTGGTCTAGTAATGAAGATAATCACATCAACTATTACTCTGGTATTAATACTCGCTAGTCTTTATCTACTTTGGAATGGTAATTTATTTGGGGGTTCTGCTATTTTTTATGCTATTGTAGCATTACAACTTTGTTTAATCTCTGAATGGTCTAATCTTTCAAAACTGACACCATCAAATCAAGAGTGGGATGATATTTATCAAAGCACTATTAATTAATAAAAAATAGATTAAGGAATTAACAATGTTTAAAAAATTAATAGTCAAACAAGCAAATCCTTATTGTGGATGGATAAAATTTGGAGTACTTCTTTTATTTCCTAGTTTTATTTATAGTCATGAAATATGGGCAGTTGCTGTGTTTTTATTGATACAAATTATAGTATCTTTTAGTTTTCCAAAACCAAAAGAAT
>CAMRBT010000138.1 GCA_947040475.1 uncultured Brevinema sp. | reverse complement strand
ATATTAGAAAAAGAATACCACGACAAAGAATGGGGTATTCCCAAACACGATGAAAAAATATTATTTGAATTTTTAGCACTAGAGATGATGCAAGCTGGTCTAAGCTGGGCAATTATCCTCAACAAAAGAGAAGGTATGAGAGATGCTTTTTCGGATTTTGATGTCATAAAAATTTCTCAGTATGATGATACTTATAAAAACGAATTATTGCAAAATCCTAATATTATCAGAAATCGCTTAAAAATAAATGCTCTCATTCTCAATGCTCAGCTTTTTATAGCTATCCAAAAAGAATTTGGCAGTTTTGACAAATATATTTGGGCTTTTGTAGATAATAAACCTATTGTTAATGCTTTTACTAATCTTGATGAGATGCCAGTAAATACGATTATATCTGACGAAATCAGCAAAGACTTAAAAAAAAGAGGCTTTAAATTTGTAGGCTCTACGATTTGTTATTCTTATATGCAAGCTATAGGGATGACTAACGATCACTTAATAACTTGCAACCATTACAATAGTGTTTAAACTAAAAACATTTAATAAATTTTTAATAAAAAGATAGGAGTAAATGATGAAACATTTAATAATAATGATGGCATTTTGGGTGATGATAACTCCTTATGAATATGTAAATGGTCAGTACACCAAAATGAATGATGGTAGAGATCTTTATATTGATTTAGACACCGTACCTTATAAAGTTCAGGGACGCAATCAAAATGATGGCTCAGATATTTTTCTGTTAATGATGGGAAAAGAAACCTTGTTATTCATAGAAAAAACAGATGTTGATAAAATAAAGGGTTATTTTAATAGATAATAGGAGTAAAAGATGAAACATTTAATAGTAATGCTAGCGTTTTGGGTAATGATGACACCTTATGATGAAGTGAAAGGAGACTATGTTTCTTTAGCAACAGAAGGATCTAAAAACTATTTTAATTTAGATAATGCTGATTTCATCTCTTATGGAATAAATAAAAATGGACTAGAAGTGTATTCCATACTAGTGGGAAAAGAATCTTTGTTATTCATAAAACAAGAAGACACTGCTAAAATAAAAGAATATCTTGATAGATAATAAAACACAAAAACTGCCCTGTTGTTTAGGGAGTTAGGGAAATAAATATGAAAATATCAATAATAGTTCCTGTATATAATGGAGAAGAGTTCTTTGAAGAATGTTTGGATTCATTAATAAATCAAACACATAAAGACATAGAAATAGTGATTGTTAATGATGCTTCTACAGATAACACAAAACAAATTATTAAAAAATATATGGGTAAAGATTCTCGTATTGTCTATGTAGAAAATAAAGAAAACATGAATTTATATGAAACTTTATGTGTAGGTTATGAAAATGCTACAGGAGATTATGTTACTTTTTGTGATGCTGATGATTATCTTTCATTAAATGCTTGCGAAGTATTATTGGCAAAGGCTATAGAAACAAATGCTGATATTGTTAATAGCAATATGATACAGAACTTAGAAGCTTTTAATTCAATATATAATTTTCGTGCAATGGAAATAAAAGGAAAAGAAGCTTTAAGAAAATGGATGAATCACGAATCTAGAACTGCAAAACCGGGGTCTTTAATTTCTATGGCTATAATTCATAAATTTTTAGAGATTACCCCTAGGAATTTAAAAATTGCTCATGCAGAAGATTTGCTAATGTTTATACAAATACATTTTTTAGTTCAGCATAAGATACATATAGAAGCTGAAACCTACGCATATCGTAAAAATGTTAATTCTGTGTCTGCTAAAGCAGCTGTATCTACATGTATAAATAGATTTCATGATTATGGTATGATCGTGCTATATACAAAATCATTTTTAGAAGAAAATAATATATATAATGATTATAAAAAAGAATACGAGTTTACACGAAACAATCATTTAGGTGGTGCACTTACTAGCCTGTATAACATCTCTGATACAACAACAGTAGTAGATACAATACAAAAATTACCATCTAATATACAAAAAGTATATCTTGAATTTTTATGTAATGGTCAACTTGTTATTATTAAAAACAAATGGTATAATTTTGGTCTAATGACTAACAAACAAAAAATTAGGCATATTATAAAGTATATCCTTAGAAAATTAGGTTTAAAATTTATATACGAAAAATAAAACACAAAAATACAAAAACTGCCCTGTTGTTTAGGGAGTTAAGGAGTAGACTATGAGTCTTTTAAAATTTCCACAAGGTGAATACACCCTAAGTGGTCAGTCGACCAATGGTCAGCAAACATTTGCTGAGGTCTTAAAAATCTTGAGAGAAGATAGAGATCTTGCAAAAAAACTAGGAGTACATGAAAAACTAGATGGTGCTATTGCTGTATTAGCTGATGGTGTAGTCATGGATCTTAGTACTGCTATTAATGATGCTAAAGAAGTAGAATTCTTAACAGCTCAAGATGAAAAAGGATTGGAGATTTATAGACATTCCATGGCTCACTTAATGGCACAAGCATTGATACGTCTTCGTCCTGGCACAAAAGCTGCAATGGGTCCTGCTACTAAAGATGGTTTTTATTATGATTTTAATATTGTAGGGGAATTCGGAGAAAGTGATTTGCCAGCTCTTCAAAAAGAAATGGTAAAAATAACCAAAGAGTCTCTTCCTATTACTAGAGAGATTTGGTCAAAAGCTGATGCGATTAAATATTTTACAGAACAAAATGATATCTATAAAGTAGAAATATTAAATGATATTATCAAAGGCGATGAGCCTGTCAGTATTTATAAACAAGGTGAGTTTTTAGATCTTTGTCGTGGCGTTCATGTCCCTAATACAAGAGCATTAAAAGTTTTTAAATTACAAACTCTTGCTGGTGCTTATTGGAGAGGATCTGAAAAAAATAAAATGCTCACCCGTATTTCTGGTACTGCTTGGGCAACAAAAGAAGAGCTAGAGCTTTATCTTTTTAATATAGAAGAAGCTAAAAAACGAGATCACCGTAAACTAGGAAAAGAGCTAAAATTATTTGGTTTTCATGAAGAGGGATTGGGCTTACCATTTTGGTATCCTAATGGAATGGTACTCAAAAACGAAATGCTTAAATTCATGAGAGAAGAATTAGATCAAAGAGATTATATAGAAATTGAAACACCAACCATGTTAAAAACTTCTTTGTGGGAAACTTCAGGACATATGGAAAACTATAAAGAAAATATGTTCTTCTCTACCACTAAGGAAGATGAGGTTTTTGCTCTAAAACCAATGAACTGCCCTGGTGGAATTTTATGGTATAATAGTGAGCCTCATTCTTATAAAGAATTACCACTAAGAGTCGCCGAGTTTGGTAAAGTGCATAGATATGAACGTTCAGGACAATTAAATGGACTTATACGTGTGCGTGGATTTACTCAAGATGATGCCCATGTATTTATGACTCCGGAACAAATAGAAGATGAGATAGTCAACGCAATGGATCTTGTGGACAAAACTTATGCAGCTTACGGTTTTGATTATCTTATAGAATTTTCTACTCGTCCTGAAAAAT
Source organism: uncultured Brevinema sp. (assembly GCA_947040475.1). Classification (GTDB taxonomy): domain Bacteria; phylum Spirochaetota; class Brevinematia; order Brevinematales; family Brevinemataceae; genus Brevinema_A. Next base: position 658 of record CAMRBT010000138.1, on the reverse strand, counting down.
CTATAGGATCTGATGAAATGTGGAATTTAGCAGAAAAATCATTAAAAGCAGCCTTGGATAGATTCGGTAAAAAATACACCCTTAATCCAGGCGATGGAGCATTTTATGGTCCTAAAATCGACTATCATCTCAAAGACGCACTAGGACGCACTCATCAATGTGGTACCATACAATTAGACATGAATTTGCCAGAGCGTTTTAAGATGAATTACACAGGATCTGATGGAGCAGCACATACTTTGGTGATGATACATAGAGCGATTTATGGCAGTTTGGAGCGATTTGCTGGGATTTTGATAGAGCATTTTGGGGGTAAATTCCCTGTTTGGTTAGCACCAGTACAAGTAAGAGTCTTGCCTGTTTCTGAAAAATTCAATGAATACAGTGCTGAGATTAGAAATGTTCTCAAAAAAGCTGGGATTAGAACAGAGATCGATAAATCTAACGAAAAATTAGGTTACAAAATCCGTCAAGCAACTATGTCAAAAGCTCCTTATATTATCGTATTGGGTGAAAAAGAAGTGGCAGAAAACACCGTATCACCGAGACATTATACAAGAGGCGAAGAGGCTTCCTTGTCTGTAGAAGATTTTATCAAAAAAGTAAAAGAAGAAATCAGCACAAGAACAAATATCTAGAAAGTCTTAAATAAATAAAT
>CAMRBT010000137.1 GCA_947040475.1 uncultured Brevinema sp. | reverse complement strand
CATCTGAGCTAAAGAGGCAACTAGTGTTTGTTCTAATATTCTAACATAAACTATTTAAATTGTCAATACTTTTTTTGAAAAATATTAAATTAATTGAGGAAATTTTATTTTTGTGCTATAATACCTTGATATTAATAGACAAATAAAGAGGGCTTATGAAAATTCTTTGTACAGCAGATTGGCATATCGGCAAAAAACTAGAAGCTTTTTCTCGCTTAGAAGAACAAAAAATTATCTTAAATCAATTAGTAGCCATGTCAGTAGAAGAAAATTCAGATGCTGTTATTGTTGCTGGCGATTGTTTTGATACCCAAAGTCCAAGCCCCGAAATGACCAAATTATTTGTATCTACACTTGCACGATTGTCTCGTAGTGGGGAATGTCTTGTCTTGGTGATTGCTGGGAATCACGACAATCCTTTGTTTTTATCTACTTCCGAAGCTTTTGCTTCTCAAGTGGGGGTGGTTATTTTGGGCTACCCTAGTCAAGAACCTTCTCTCGAAGAAAATAATTCAGCATGGAAAGTCACACAAACGGCTCAAGGAATGGTAGAGATACTTTTTAAAAAAGCTAAAAAAACGGTTCGTTTTTTGATGTCTCCTTATGCGAATGCACAACGCCTTAAAAAAGATCTAGGGGTACAGGATACGGACAAAAAAGCGTGGGAGATTCTTTGTGAGGAATGGCAAAAAAATATCGCTCAAGATCCAGAAACTAAAAATATTTTAATCTCTCATAGTTATCTATTACCAGCAAAAAAAGATAGCCTTATCCAAGACGAAGCTCCCAAAGAAGATAGCGGAGAGCGTTCTATCGTGGGGACTTTAGGTGGGATTTCCTTGGATAATATCCCTGAGGGGATAGACTATGTCATTGCTGGGCATATCCATAGACCTCAGTCCTTATATAGTACCAAGACTAAGGCTTTTTACACAGGGAGTCCCTTGATCTATAGTCTTTCTGAAAGTGGGCAAGAAAAAAGTGTCTTGATCCTAGATATAGGTCGAAAAGACAAAGAATATCTACTTCCTTTTAAAAATTTGCGAGATGTTAAAGAAATTAGATTTGATAATTTTGATACTATAGGTGAGCTACTAGAACAAGAAAAAAACAATTATTTGGTATTGATTTGGGAGGGGGATAGATATTTCACCTCTGAAGAACATCAATATTTGAGAAATACACACCCTTATCTAATTCGCATCGAATCTCGCCCTAAAATTGTTAGAGATGATAAGATTATACAAAGCATAGAAACTTTACATGAGCAAAGTACTACAGATTTATTCATAGAATATTTTAGATCCAAAAATCAAGATCTCCTTCCAGCAGAAGATCTACTCAGTGTATTTGATGAGTGTTTACAAGAAGAATCTACGAGTAATGTCTTGGCTAAAAAAAGAGGCTTTCTTCCAAAAAATCTAAAAATCAAAGGATTTTATTCTTATAAGGAAGAAGTAGAGATTGATTTTACAGAATTAGAACAAAAAGGATTTTTCGGGATTTTTGGCAATACTGGTAGTGGCAAATCTGCGCTCATAGAGGCAATGATTATTGCTGTCTTTTATAAAGTAGAACGATTCGGGACTTTTGGAGCGGTAGGAAAAGGTAATTTTTCTAATTCTTATGGTATTATGAACTTGGATTCTAATGAATTATTAATAGAATTTGTTTTTGAGATTATAGGTGTGAAAGGAGTTGAGGAATATCTCTGCCGTGTTTCTGCGACTAGAGATAAAAAAAAGCACACAGAAGTAAAAATTAAAAGAGAAGTGTTTCTAAAAGAGCAAGAGGAGTGGATCCCTTCTGAGATTAGTTCAGGGGAAGATATTGTGGGGATTACTTACGATGATTTCCGTAAAACAATTATCCTACAACAAAGAGATTTCTTAGGCTTTGTTTCTTCTGCACCCAAAGAAAATACAGAAACATTGATGAGATTGTTTCAATTAGAGAGATTTGATTTGTATTATGTTGTTGATCGTTTGGGACAAAAAGAATATAAAGAATTTAATGCTTTAGAAGGAAAGTTGCAAAATTTTAAAGATGCGACAGATGAGGCATTGGAAGAACTAAACACTCAAAAGACTTCTTTAGAGTCGGAGAGGACAGCTCTTGATGATCGTATAGAAACTCAAAGGACTTTAGTAACTAAATTGACACAACAATTAGAACAACAACAAAAATCTATCCATATACAAGAAAAATTCGCTAAAATGCAATCGGACGAGAATCTATTTAATCAGGCTAGAGAACATTTGAATATTATACCTCTTATCAACTTAGATAGTCAGATCACCAAAAAAGAAGAACAAAAAAAACAATTAGCTTTGGATTATCAAAATTTACAAAATCAAGAGATCATAGAATCTAAAAAATTAGATGATTTCAAACAACAAGGTACAGAATCTACGACTCAGCTAAAAACAATACAAGCACAGGTCGATCAAAAACAGCAAGAATGGGACGCTTTGTCTATGGATAATATTGCCGAGCAGGCGATGCTTTTTGAGAATAGACAAAAAGACTACAAAAGAGTAGCTCAATTATCTGAGGAATTAGCTAAAAAAATAACTAATTTCAAAGAGAGTATTGGACAAAAAGATAAGACTTTCCAAGAACTGACAAAATTCCAACTAGAAGAAAAAAAGATAAGAGATTTATTAGGCTTGGGCTTGGCTTTGGAACACCTGCAGGATGGGTGTGCTTGTCCTTTGTGTGGATCTGAGGATCATCCTTCTCCTTATAAGGCTGGTAGTGCCGACGAATTACAAGAGATTAGTGCTCAAGTTAAAAATTTGCAAGAGCAATATCTTAAAATTCAACAGCAAGAAGAATCTCTAAAAGAAAGTCTTCATGCTCAAGAACAAACGACGCAACAATTAAAAGATATTCTAGGAGAATACACAGATCAATCTCAATTTGATAAGGCTTATAACGGTATCTTGGCTCAAAAATTAGCTCAAGAAAAACAAAAAACGATAATCAAAGAAGAATTGCAAACTCTTAAAGATCTCTACAAAAAATTAGAAATACAAACTTCTAACTATAGAGAACAACATTTGAAACAAGTACGTTTAACTGATGAAATAGCATTCAAACTAAGCCATACCAAAAAAGAAATTCTTCAAAATGAGGAAGAATTAATACGTCATGGCAAAGATAGAGTAGCATGTCTACAAGAAAAGCAATTAACAGAAAAGAGCTATGCTACGATAAAAGAATATCCTCAAAAAACAGAACTAGAAATTAATAGCTTTTTCACAGAATTTTTAATACTTTCTGGAGAGATGAAAAATATAAAAACATTTGTGCAAGATCATGATGTAAATATTGAAAATGAAAAAAATCTTCAACAGAATATCTTACAAGAGTTTATTGACGATCAAAATACACAATTACAACAATTAGGATCTCTCAGCAACAAAATTAATAATATCATAGATGGGATAGCTACAAAACAAAAATTACAAGAGCAATACGACAAATTAGTCTTAAGAAAAAACAATATAGAATTACTCAAAAAATTATTCAAATCCAGTGGTTTTGTACATTTTATAGGACAAAAATATCTGAACAAACTATGTTATACAGCAAATAAACGATTTTTAAAATTTACCCAAAATCAATTTGAATTGTCTGCTCCAGATGCTTTAGATGATAAAAAGGGAAGGATTGTTGTCATTGATAGGCTAGCTGGTGGAACAAAGAGAGATATGTTGACTTTATCTGGTGGTCAAAGCTTTCAAGCAGCATTGGCATTGGCATTAGCTTTGGCTGATGAGAGTGGAACAGGACACCGATTTTTCTTTATTGATGAAGGTTTTGGGACTTTAGATGATGAGAGTCTTTATGTGGTTTTAGATACTTTGAGAGAACTTGCAGAAGAAGAGAATAGGGTAGTGGGGATTATTTCTCATGTGCAGATGATAAAAGAAGAAGTAATGGCATGCTTGAATGTAGAATTAGACAAGAACAAAGGAACACAAGTTTCTTTAGTACTCACATAAAAACATTAACACAATACACATAAAAATATCTAAAAAAAGTCCCCTATCGTTTTTCAACGATGGGGGCTTCTTCTAATAATTGATCGATAACTTTCAAACTTTTTTGTTTTTCTGTATCCTCTAATATCAATAAGGTGCTTTCTTGATGAAGTCTAGTTACACTGGTGATCCCATAAGTATATTTGTCGTCATA
>CAMRBT010000136.1 GCA_947040475.1 uncultured Brevinema sp. | reverse complement strand
ATCTTTGTCTTTAAAAGAAGAGAGACTCAAAGCTCCGCCTTCTGCTGTCGTTAGATTTTTTACGGCATGAAAAGAATAGGCCGCCATATCGGCTTGACTATCTAAAAAACGAGAACCTAAAGCATGAGCACTATCAGACAAAATCAAAGTTCGTCCTAAAGATTCTTGAAATTTATTACTTGGAGTGAATTGTTGAGCAAGAATATTCTCATCAAAAATCAAATTATGAGCTGTTGAAAAATCAACAGGAATTATTGCTTTAGTTTTGGGGGTGATTTTTTTGTAGATTTCTTCAGGATCTATATAAAAAGAATCTTTGGCAAGATCTGCAAAAATCACCTTTGCCCCTGTATGATAAATCACATTAGCCGTCGCCGCAAAGGTATAAGGAGTAGTGATTACTTCATCGCCTTCCCCTATTCCCATGGCCATCAATGCTACAAATAACGCTGAGGTTGCAGAGTTTGTTAGTAGTGTATTACTAGCTCTATTATAATTATTTAATAGAGTTGCAAACTCTTCGCCTACACTACCTGAGGTAATCCATCCAGATCTTAAAACATTAGTAACTGCTAAAATATCTTCTTCATTAAGATAAGGAGGAGAAAATGGTATTGTTTTCATAGGAACTCTAAGGGATATATTTTTGTAATGATTTTAAAATTTCAGTGCGAGATCCATGAATCATCACATGAGAAAGCGTTTCACAGACTTCTTTAACTTGATCTTGCGTCCAAGATGGATCTGTATTTCTAAGAGCAAATAATTTTTTATGTTTAGAAGCAAGAATTTGTTCAAAAGAATAGGTTAATTCTTCTGCGTCTTTTTCTCCGCCTCTATTACCTATAATATCAACATCTTTAATATCAAATTTAAATCCTATATGTTCCACCAAACGCTGCGCTAATTCAGCAATAGTGATAGAATCCCCCATATCAAAAGAAAATAAATTACCTTCTTCTGTTGTGACTGCTAGTAAAACCAATCGAGCTGCTTCCGTGACAGACATAAAATAACGCAACATTGTAGGATCTGTAATAGTCAAAGGAGTGTTATTAGCAATTTGTTCTAAAAAGATAGGAACAACACTACCTACAGAACCAAAAACATTACCAAAACGAACCGTCGTAATATGCATATTAGGAACAAACTCATCCATAGCAAGACAAATTTTTTCGGCGATTCTTTTGGAAGCCCCTAAGGCTGATATAGGATTGACAGCTTTATCCGTAGAAACTAATACAAAATGTTCTACCGATGCCGATATTGCCGCCTCTATGGTGTTTACTGTGCCTATAACATTAGTTTTTATTGCTTCTTCAGGATATGATTCTAATACTGGGACATGCTTGTGTGCTGCAGCATGAAATACGACATTAGGTTTAGCGTTTTTAACACTTTTTAACAACTTTTGATTGTCTCTAATATCACCCAAAATAAATTCAAAGCGTTTATCATGATCATGTTTGTGACAAAGAGCATTTGCACTATTTTCTCCATGTCCATAAACTATTACTTTTTTAGTAGGTAATTGAAGTAAATTATTTACGATCTCAGATCCTATAAATCCTTCTCCACCTGTCACAAAAACAGTTTTACCTTCATAAAACTTAGTAAGATCCTTATTACTGATAGGATTTTCTTCTCTATTCATAATATCTGAAAATTTAGGAATAGTAGTAGCTCCAGCTTGCCTAATCAAATCAGATAGTCTTATTATTTTAAATCCCTCTTCTGTCAACTGTGATAACGTATTCGGATCTGGATAATGATCCAGCACACAAATGTTTTTATTAACATGAGATAATGTAGACATAAGTTGAGAGGATTCTATATGAGAAAGCGAAGCGATTTGTTCATCATTGGTGATAATAGCAAACTTCATGAATGTTCCTTTTTGTAATTATAATAATTTTATAATAATTTTTCTATTTCTTCTACATCTGAAAAGTGGTTTTTGACCTTACCAATAATCTGATAATTTTCGTGTCCTTTTCCAGCTACTAACACGACATCGCCTTGCTCGGCTTTTTGATAGGCTAAGGCTATAGCTCTAATTCTATCGACTTCTTGATAGACGTTATCCAAAGAATCAAAGCCTTTCATAATATCTTGAAGGATTGTTTCTGGATCTTCTGTTCTAGGGTTATCTGAAGTAACAATAGTTATATGAGCATTCTTTGTAGCTTGAGCCATGAGTGGTCTTTTTTTGGGATCTCTATCTCCCCCAGCTCCAAAAACCACTATCGATTTTTTACCAGAAGATAAAGTATCATTAACTACAGAAATAGCTTTTTCTAAGGCATCTGGAGTATGAGCATAATCCACAAGAAACACCACACCTTTTGGAGAATTTACTTTTTGTAAACGTCCAGGAATAGTTGTGTTTGGCATTGTTGACAAAATGTTTTCATCAGAATAGCCGAGATGTTTTAATAAGACAAAGGCCATCATAATATTTTGTACATTAATCATGCCTAAGAGATTTGTTTTTATCTTGATTGTTGTGTCTGAATTGTTTAGATTGAATTCTGTATGATTGACTGTTAATATGATATCGCTAGCATTCCAAACACCTTTCTCTTCTAAAGATAAAGAAGCTGTTGGAACTCCTCTTTCTCCTAATACTTGTAGGAGTTTCTGACCATAAGGATCATCTGCATTGATAAATGCTTTTTTATGTTTTTTACAAGAATTTGCTAATAACTTAAAAAACAATAGCGATTTTGCTAAATAATATTCTTCAAAAGTACCGTGATAATCCAAATGATCTTGCGTTAAATTAGTGAATAAAGCACAATCAAAATTTAGATTTTCTACACGCCCCAAACTCAAGGCATGAGAGGCTACTTCCATAACCACATGGGTGATCCCTTGATCTATAGCTTGGTGGAAAAACTTTATTAAGCTTAAGAAATCTGGAGTTGTATTTAATGCTGGATAAACATTATCTCCAACGAGCCATTCCACAGTCCCAAAAAAAGCTGTCTTCACACCCATAGCTCGTAAACTTTGATTGATTAAAGTAGCTGTGGTGGTTTTACCATTAGTACCTGTAATTCCTATTAATGTTAATTCTTTATCTGGATAATTATAAAATTTTAAGATCACTTGGGACATGTCTTCTTTAAGATTTTCACTAGAAATAAACAAAGCATCCCTATAAGTTTTTTGTAAATTTTCTATTTTGTCTTGAGACACCAAAAAACAACGACACCCATTGAGATGGGCGTCAGAAATAAATTCATGGACATCGACTTCAAAACCTGTAAACGCTATAAATAAAGTGTCTTTATCAGCTTGTCTGGAGTCATTTTGAATATTTTGGATGATAATATCTCTAGAAAAAGCTAGTGCTGGAAACAGATCTTTTAAATTCATCATTCCCCCTATAAAAGAATACTATATATTATAGGGGCTAATAGGTAAAATATCAAAAATATCGTCCGTATATTTTATGAACAAAGAGTGCTGATTTTGATTGATTAAATTATAATTAATTATTGACAATTTAGATGCTAATATGTTATGATTTAGGGATGTATTAATTAAAATATAAAAACATGTAAATTAAGATGAGACCACCCATGATAGAAGAAAACATAATCAATCCTAAGCTCCAAACTATCGATGCTGAAGACACACTACGTCCTCAACGATTACACGAATTTGTCGGTCAAAGTAAAATTAAAGAAAATATCGCTATCTATATAGAAGCTGCACGAAAACGCAATCAAGCAATGGATCATGTGCTTCTATATGGACCTCCAGGATTAGGCAAAACCACTCTCAGTCATATCATTGCTACAGAATTAGATGCCCCAATCAAAATAACCTCCGCTCCTACTTTAGACAAACAAGGTGATTTAATGGCGATACTTACGAGCCTTCAAGAAGGTGAGGTGTTATTCATTGATGAAATCCACAGACTCAAAAAAACACTAGAAGAAATTCTTTATTCTGCTATGGAAGATTTTAAGGTAGATATTATTATTGGTGAGGGGACAGGTGCTAAAACTTTGTCTTTTTCTATACCGAGATTTACCTTAATAGGAGCGACTACAAGAGCAGGATCTTTATCCGCACCTTTGCGTTCTCGTTTTGGAATTATAGAAAGAATGGAATTTTATAATGAGCAAGAACTTTCAGACGTTATCAAACGCTCTGCTACAATTCTTCATGTGAATATCGATGATTCAGGTGCTCAAGCATTGGCTTGTCGATCTAGAGG
>CAMRBT010000135.1 GCA_947040475.1 uncultured Brevinema sp. | reverse complement strand
ACCCCCACCATAACCGACTAGTTTTTTATCTGCCCCAATGACACGATGACAAGGGATAATAATACTGATAGGATTTTTGTTATTAGCATTACCGACAGCACGGCAAGCTTTAGGGTTTTTGATTATTTCGGCAATGTCTTTATAAGAGCAAGTTTGTCCATAGGGTATAGTCTGTAATCCACCCCATACCTTTTTTTGGAATTCCGTCCCCTCCGCACAAAGAGGAATAGTAAAAATCTGTCTCTTATGTTGAAAATATTCTTCAAGCTCTAGCTCTGTTTGTTTTAGAATAGGATTGAGATAGGAAGCCTTTTGGAGATTTTGTACAAAGCTCACTTTTAATAAATGCTCATCATTAGCGATTAACTCTAGCGTGCCTACAGGTGAGTTATAATAACTTATGTAGCGTACCATATTTTACCTACTATAAAAATTCTCTTATTTTTTGACCATCTTTCTTATTGTTACCGACCCTCTTCCATTGTTCTTTCTTTTTCCTAGTCTCTCGGCTCTTTTTTTTCTTCTTAGTCTCTTAGCTTGCTTTCTCTTTTCAATATGATAAGAAAAAAATGCAGTAATCGGTGAAAAGAAAAACTTTATTATCCCTATAAATGTTCCAATTCCACTAATTATAGCTAAAATTATTCCTATTTTTTCTATGTTAGCAGTTATCCAATTCCAAAATATCTTTAAAAAATCTTCCATTATCCTGTCCTCCTATTATTTTTTATTTTTAAAGTGTTTTTATATTATATAAAGTTTTAATATTAATAGCAATACTATAATCAAACAAAAACACCCTCTAAAAATCAGAGGGTGTTTTAAATGCTACTTATAGTTTAATTTGATCAATTATAGATTTCATAATTGATGCAGAATTTTTTAAGCCTTCTAATTCTTCTTTACTTAAAGAAATAGGCAATATTTTTTGCATCCCACCTCTTGCGATGATAGATGGTAAACTAAGAGAAACATCATAGATACCATGCTCTCCGTTAAAAGGACTTGATACAGGCATAATTGCATATTCATTGCGTAAAATAGCTTCAGATAAAGATCTAATAGCATCAGCTACACAATAACAATTTGGTCCTTTCATCTCCCAAACATCAAAAGCTGTTTGTTTGACTTCTTTTTCAATTTCAGATTTAAAGTTTTCAGAAATAGAAATCCCTGCTAACTTACTATATTCTTCTATAGAAATCCCTGCAATATGTGTCTTACTCCATGCAGCAATTTGAGAATCTCCATGTTCTCCTATCATATATCCAGAAATAGCACCTGTATTAACCTTGAATTTTTGACTAAGTAATAACTTAAAACGAGAAGTATCTAAACTTGTTCCTAAGCCTATAACTTGTCCTTGTGGCAATTTACTAATCTTAGCAGTTATATAAGTAAGTATATCAACAGGATTTGAGACAACAATTAAGACAGCTTTAGGGCTATACTTAAGTAACTGTGGCACGATATCTTTTAATATATCCGTATTTTTTTGTACAGGAATTAATCGGGATTCTCCCATAACTTCAGGTACACCTACCGTTATTACAATAATATCAGAATCGGCTGTATCGCTATAAGTTCCAGCATGGATGTTTACAGGTTTTAAAAAAGAAATCCCATGTGCTATATCTAAAGCAACCCCTGTAGATCTATTTTGATTAATATCAACTATAACAACTTCATCGACTATAGCTCTTTCTACAAGAGTATACGCTGCTGTTGCTCCAACGGCTCCTGCTCCAATAACAGAAATTTTACTCATTGTTTACTCCTTATTAATGAAAATATTTTTCATACCTACACTAATCATATAGGGGTTAAAAACGATCAAATTTGGATATATACTTCAAATTAAATATATACGTATGTACACCATACGCATGTACGCCATATGAATGTACACCGTATGTATATACGCCGTACGCATGTGCTTAGATTATGGTATTATCACAAGATCCTCGTTTTAAAAATTGCTCTAGATTTTGATAAGAAATCTCTATCATGTTTGTTAATGCTTCATCAGTAAAAGATCCCAAATGCGGTGTTATTATCACTCTAGGATAATAAGAAGATAGTTTTTCGACTATGGGATCTGGTAATATTTGACCTGTATTATCTTTGAAGAAATACTGACTTTCACCTTCTAAAACATCCATTCCTACCCCTGCAAGTTTGCCAGATTCTATTCCTTTTAATACTGCTGAAAGATCAATTAATTCGCCTCTAGCGGTGTTAATCAGTAGAGAGTTGTCTTTCATTTTGTTGATAAATTGCTCATTCACAAAATGGTAATTAGTATCTTTAATATAAGGACAATGTAATAGAACAATATCAGATTCTTGTACTAAAGTATCCAAATCTACCATGTTTATCAGATTCTTTGCTTCTTCAGAAGGATAAAGATCATGTCCTAAGACTTTTGCCCCAAGTCCTAAAAAAGCCTTTGCCGAACATAGTCCTATACGCCCTGTACCAATAATCCCCACCGTAGAATGTCTTATTTCTTTTGCAAAATAATGATCGTAAGCCTTATAATCTTTGTGGGAAGTATTCATGGTCATAGCGATAGTTTTTCTACTCAATCCCAAAGCCATAGCTACTGCTAATTCAGAAATCGCAGTCGGAGAATAAGAAGGCACTCTAGCACACAATTCAAATCCTAATTCTTTAACAGCATCGAGATCTATATGATCGTAACCAACAGTGCGTGTCAAAATATATCTAACACCTAATTCTTTAATTTTTATAAGATTTTCTCTGTGAGCTTTACAATTACCACGAAGCATGACCACATCAGCTCCTTGACAAAGATGAGCATTATCATCTGTTAATAAGTCAGGTACTAGATCAAGTGTATAAGCAAAAGTATTTAGTTGATGGAAAAAGGATTCCTCAACGGGTCTTACCCCATAAGATACTATTTTCATAAGTTATGCTCCTTATACAAATACGCCTAGTGCTTTGATTACTTCAATAATAACTACCCAAATAGGAATGAGGAACACACTAAAAATCGTTGATAATAAAGAACAATTAGAAGCGACTACGGGTGCTCTATCATATTTGATTGCGTAAGCTGCTGCCACGGTTGCAGTTGGTGTTGCCATCATAATGATAATGACTGCTACTGATGTTGCTGAGAAGGTATAAACGTTTGTGACTGTTAATAGACCTAATACCAATAAATTAAGAAAAGGTACTAAAATAACTTTATTAATAGAATATTTCCAAGCAATAGCAGAAGAAGCTGCTTCTTTAAAAGAAATAGAAGAAAGGGTATTACCTATAGCTAACCATGCTAAAGGGGAAGTCAATCCAGCTAATCTTTTCATTGCAGAAAATAACCAAGGCATTGTTTTGTCAATACGCAAGAATGCTACATCCATCATACCATCGCCAGATTTTACTGACACTTGTGGGAGTGAATGTTGGAAAATCCAAATAAATAAGCCTAAAAATGTCGCTATAATAATAGGATTTAGAAAAATGTCTTTGAGATTTGTTCTATTGAATTTGATATCACTCATCTTAATAAGCCCAAAAGAATAAAGAAAAACTCTATAAGCAATATTAAATACATTCGCATAAATAACACCTAAAGATCCATATAAAGCACTAATAATAGGAATACCAAAAAATGTTGTAGAACCAAATGTTGTACAAACAATAAGAGCTGTTTTTGTATCGCCATCATATTTTTTATATAATATACCAGCAATAAAAATAAGAGCCACATACATCCCAAATCCCCAAACTAATAAGCTTATTCCTTGACTAAGGCTTTCTGTATTAATTTCTGTCATAAAGGCAGTAAAAGCCAATGCAGGTAATGATGCACTTAACAACACTGCACTCAAAGCTTGAGAGAACGATTTTTGAAATATCCCTATCTTACCAAGGTAAAAACCAAGTAAAATAATTAAAACAGAGGAAGCGATTGCACTTTGAAACAATGCAGAAGAAAAAATATCACTAAAGATACCACCTATATCTATCATAAAAAAACTCCTATATGTAATATATATTTTATCGTACTATATTATATATCTATTTGTCAATACTTATAGATAATGCCATTTATTTTTTGATTTTTTATATAAATTATTTACTAAGTTTTATCACTGTAAGTATATAAAATTTATATAAGAATTAGTGAAACGATTAACAAATATACATGTTTTATCTATAAAACATTGCTATACATGCAATAAAACGGAATTATTAAAACTATTGTTTTTGACTTGATTTTTTAATGAAAAATGATAAAATATATATTAATAATAATTAATATATCAATAATAAAAGTATGATTAATATACTATAGGGAGAG
>CAMRBT010000134.1 GCA_947040475.1 uncultured Brevinema sp. | reverse complement strand
AACTTGCTAGGAGCAGTACCAAAGACAGCTTTATCCATAGAAACATCATATACAATACCTCCTCCCAAAAAGAAAGGGGGCATTTTTTTTAGTAATTCTTTTTTCCCATAAAACACACCAACACCTGTAGGGGCGTACATTTTGTGTCCTGAAAAAACAAGAAAATCAATGTTATTATCTTTGTCTTTGAGGGAGTAGGGCATATGAGGGACACTTTGAGCACCATCGACAAAGGTATAAATATTATTTTTTTTACATTTAGCAGTAAGCTCTGTGATAGGATTGATAGTCCCTAAAACGTTAGAAAGTGCAGAAATAGCTAATATTTTGGTAGGGGCAGAGAGCAGTTCATCTATACTAGATAAATCTAATTCGCCGTTTAATTTTAAAGGGATATAAGCTAAGCTACATTTGAAATCTTTAGCTATTTTTTGCCATGGTAAGATATTAGCATGATGTTCCATTTCTGAGATAACAATTCTATCGCCTTCTTTGAGGTAGGCTTCAGCAAAAGATCTAGAAAAATGATTGATCCCAGCAGTAGTTCCTGCTGTAAAAATAACTTCACTAGAATGCTCTGCTCCAATAAATTTAGCTATTGTTTCTCGAGCTTGTTCGTACTCCGTACTAGCTTGTTGGCTAATATCGTAAACAGCCCTATGAATGTTGGCTGAATATTCCGTATTATATTTGGTAACGGCATCGATAACAGATTTTGGCTTTAAGGTGGTAGCAGCACTATCCATGTATGCTAATTGTTGTCCATGAGGAGTTTGAAAAAATGGAAAATCTTTACGGATCTGTAAAATTTCGCTAGTGTAATCTTTCATATTTTCTCCTAATTTATAGTGGTCTATTATAATTATATAAGAAATTTAGTAAATATTCAAATGTTTCAGAATATTTATTATAAAAAATAAGAGAGAATCAATGTTCTCTCTTATTTTTGTTAGGTATTAAGCTTATATTTGTTTTGTTCCAAGTAAATTTTTAATGCGTGAAACCCAATATGTTTCTAAAGGAATTTCCATAAATGGTTCTGAGAAAAATCCGTATAATAATAGAGGGTAAACATCTTTAGTTTGTATGCCTCTACTTTTTAGGTAGAATAATTCTTCAGGATCAAAATTACCAATAGATACACCATGAGAACAAGCAAGTTCGAAGTATTCAATATCAAGCTGTGGTCTAGCTAATATTTGAGCATCATCATCAAGGATCATGCCTTTTAACATCTGGTAGGCATAAATATTATGTGCTTCTCCATTTGCATAGATAAGACCATTAAAGTTCATCTGTGAAGAGTCTGTAACAACAGTTTTAATCATTTGATTACTAGTACTATCAGCAGCTTCGTGATAAATTCTTACAAAAAGATCACAAGATTCTTTACCTTCTAGGTTAAAACCTGAACGAAGATCTATATGACTGTTCGCACCTGCACAAAATCCAATGAAAGTCAAACGATGATTCGCTATTCCTTGAGTGTATGTTTGTAGAGAAACATGGCTTTTTTCTTGGGCAATAAGCTCAAATAAAGGAGCTACAACACCAGTATTATTCTCTTTTTCTACAGTATAAATAAGCTCTACATGAGTATTATCTTGAGCATCAATATAGATCATTGGGATAGATAAGCTATTGTCTTCTGTATAAAAATTAAGATAGATCTGCACTTTTTTTTGTGAAGGAACATGAATATAAACTTTATCAGTTAATACAGATCCTTTACTTGCTGCAAAATCAAGAGTCATTTCTTCTTTATCACAAGTGATCTCATAGAATTTATTATCTTTAGCAAGACTTGCTTGTTTAAAATAATTTTCATGTCTGTGATAATTCTTTGGTAATTCTTCAAATGTTTTAGTTGCACAATTTTCTAGTACTTGATCAGCAAAAAAAGTGTGATCTCCTTTTGTAGGAAGACTCATTTTTTTCCCAGCAGCAGCAGTAACAGTGATAGCCGCCAATTTAGTAATAACATTACTATAACGATACTCTTCAGTTTTTGCTGTAGGGAATTCTGCGTTAATATTACTAGAGAATGGTTTAAAATAAGAGGTGATGGAGTTCATTATGCCCCCTTCCCGTCTAAAAGGGTATCAAATCCATTTTCTTCAATCTCATTAGCAAGTTTTGGATCATTAGAAGTTAGTACTACTCTTCCTTCATGCATAACATGAATGAAGTCTGGTTTGATATGTTTGAGGATACGATTATAATGCGTAATTAAAGCAAAACAATTATCTTTAGAATTAAAAGTATTAAGATCTTTACAAATAGTTGCAAGAGCATCAACGTCTAAACCTGAATCGATTTCGTCAAGTAATGCCATACGAGGTGTTAATAATGCTAATTGTATCATTTCGTTTTTCTTACGTTCGCCACCAGAGAAACCACTGTTTACGCCACGTTTTAGGAATTCTTCTGACATTCCTAAGTTATTCATTTTTTCGAGAACGAAATCATGGAAATCTAAAACATCCATTCTTTCTAAATTGTGTAATTCACGGTAGTTATTATAAACAGTACGTAAAAAACTTTCGTTATCAAGTCCAGGAATAGAGATAGGACTTTGGAATCCAATAAACAATCCCAAATGAGCTCTTTCTTCTGGTTCCATTTCTAACATAGATACATATTCTCCTGATTCATTCATCATGAGGATATCTCCGCCAGTAATTTCGTAGTCAGGGTGCCCAGCAATAACTTTAGCAAGGGTGGATTTACCACAACCGTTACGTCCCATAATTGCGTGAACTTCTCCTTTTTTAAATTCAAGAGAAACATCAAATAAAATTTCTTTTTCTTCAATGCGAGCAGATAAATTTTGTATTTTCAACATATTATATTTCCTTATTTTTTTTTATTTTTTTCTTTAATTATCCAATAGAATCTTCAAGTTTTAACTCAAGTAAACGAACAGCTTCTACAGAGAATTCAGCAGGAAGATGTTTAAAGACTTCTTGACAGAATCCATTAAGAATATAAGACACAGCTTGTTCTTGAGATAATCCACGAGATTGAAGATAAAAAATTTGTTCAGCACTAATTTGACTAGTTGTTGCTTCGTGAGCAATTTGGGAACTTGAATTTTTTACTTCGATATAGGGATAAGTAACAGCAGCACATTTGTCTCCAATTAACATAGAGTCACATTGTGTGAAGTTTTTAGCATTAGTAGCTGATTTTTTGAAATCTACTAACCCACGATAAACATTGCGACTTTCTCCAGCAGAGATACCTTTTGATACGATATAAGATGTAGATCCTTTACCTATGTGTACCATTTTAGTACCTGTGTCAGCTTGCATTTTGTTGTTTGTAAGTGCTACAGAATAAAATTCTCCACGAGAGTTATCACCTTGTAAAATAACAGAAGGATATTTCCATGTGATAGAAGAACCAACTTCAATTTGTGTCCAAGTGATTTTTGATCTATCGCCTTTACAAATACCACGTTTAGTAACGAGGTTGTATACACCACCTTGACCTTCTTTATCACCAGGGAACCAGTTTTGGACGGTAGAGTAGTTGACAACAGCATCATCTAAAGCAACAATTTCAACAATAGCTGCGTGTAGTTGATTGGAAGAGAATTGAGGAGCAGTACAACCTTCTATATAGTTGACATAACTATCTTCTTCAGCAACAATTAGAGTGCGTTCAAATTGACCTGTATCAACAGCATTAATACGGAAATAAGTACTTAGATCCATAGGACATTTAACACCCTTAGGAATAAAACAAAAAGATCCGTCTGTGAAAACAGCAGAGTTTAAAGCAGCATAAAAGTTATCTGTGTACGGAACAACTGATCCCAAATATTTTTTAATGAGTTCAGGATGATTTTTGATAGCTTCTGAAATAGAACAGAAGATAATTCCAAATTTACCAAGATATTTTTGGTGGGTGGTGGCAACGGAAGTAGAATCAAAAATAGCATCAATAGCGACATTTGACAATCTTTTTTGTTCGTCTAAAGAAATACCAAGACGCTCAAATGTTTTTAGAACTTCTGGATCCACTTCATCAAGGGATGCTCTTTTTGGAGCTGTATTTTTTTTTGGAGCAGAATAGTAACGGAGCTTATCAAATTGAATAGGCTCTAGCTCTGCCCGAGACCAAGTAGGTTGCTCTAGTGTTTGCCAATGACGAAATGCTGTGAGTCTATATTCTAACATATACTCAGGCTCGTCCTTTTTTTTGCTGATTAGTCTGATAATATCTTCAGAAAGACCAATAGGAGCTTCATCAGAATCAACTTCTGTTTTGAATCCATGTTGGTATTCCTGAGCCATAAAATCTTGTAAAGCTGAATCGCTCATAATTATACCTCTTT
>CAMRBT010000133.1 GCA_947040475.1 uncultured Brevinema sp. | reverse complement strand
CTATCATAATGTTGTAGAATATTTAGAGAGTCTTAAATAAAAAAATTGGAGATCTACCATGCCCTATAAAACAAAAAAAATTAGATTTGTTATTTTACAAATCATCTTACTGAGTTTTCCTATGGGAATGAGTTTTTCTGTAAATAGTGATTTTGATACTTTAAGAAATCTCATTACTGATGAGTCTTATGAATCTGCTAAAAAAATGATACAACAAGGCAAGGGAGTAGAAGAATATTCCGAATATGAAACGGATACCACTCCGCTAAGCCTTGCTATAGAAAAAGGACAAATTGATCTCGTTCAAGAAATGCTCCTTCAACAAGTCCCCATCAATCAGCTTTTACACGCAGGGCTTGGAGGGCTCATTGGTAATGCACTTACTATAGCCGTGCAATATAAACAATTAGAAATATCAAAACTATTGATACAAAATGATATAGAGATCTTAGATTTGTATTATCCTCTATTATACCAAGCCTTATCAAATAACGACTATACAATGGCTGATTATTTGGTAAGCCTCAATCACCCTACGATAAATAGTGAAAAAAATATTTATCAAACAACAGGTTTATTAGTCAAAACCATGAACAAAAAGGCACTCAAATATATGCAAAAAAAATACAATGTAAAATTAGATATGACATATGATAATAAAACATTGTTTTGGGTCATTACCGACACTTCTGAAGATTATTACCCACAACTGAATTTAGATACAACTCTCGCTAGTTTTAAATTCCTTATCAAAAATGGGGCTGATATTCATCACACCAACAATCAAGGCGAAAATGTTTCTACTGATATTGTTTCTAAAATTCTTGTTCCTCAAAACAAAATCGATTCTTTCTTCAAATTTTTAGCGGCTCAAGAAGTCTCTACCAATCTAATAAAAAACAGTTTAATAAAAAAATAAAACTAGGCACTATCGCTATATTCTAAAGGAGAACACAATTCATGAAAGCCATAAAAACAAAACATCTGTTCGATGGGCAGACTCTCTCTCAAGACAAAGTCATTATTTGGGAGAATAACAAAATAATCGCCATAGGTGATTTTGATATTTTAAAACAGTATACTATATCTGACATCATAGAAAGTAATGATATTCTAGCTCCAGGATTTGTTGATATACAAGTAAACGGTGCTGGTGGTGCTAACTTTTATAAAGAAGAAATCTCTTTAGATACGATTAACACCATGTCAAGGGTATTAATAGGATTGGGTTGTACTTCTTTTTGTCCTACGCTGATCTCTAGTAGTGATGAAGATATTCAAAAGGCTTTAGATCTTGTGAATTCTTTGGATAGAGAAAGCCTTGGTGTGTTGGGACTTCATATAGAAGGTCCTATGTTTGCTAAAGATTTTAGAGGTGCTCATAGTCTTGAGATTATTCGTTTGATCTCAGAAGAATTATTAGATAAAATTTGTCAATCTAAAGTTAGTGTAGTGACCCTCGCTCCAGAAACAGTCCCAGACCATTATATTTTAAAATTGCTTAAAGCTAATATTCAAGTTGCTATTGGACATACTAATGCCACTTTACAAGAAGTGCGTCATGCTGAATCTTTGGGCGTTTCTTTGGGGACACATCTTTATAATGCCATGAGCCGATTTAATTCACGAGAGCCTAATACTGTCGGTGCTATTCTTACTAGTGATAATTTGTATGCCTCTATTATTCCTGATGGAAATCATAGCGATTTTACTTCTATTATTTTAGCACATAGAGCTTTAGGTGAACGATTGTTCATGGTGACGGATGGTATTTTAGCATTAGGTACGGATTTAAAAACATTCATGCATAGCAATCAAGAAGTTTTTGTAGACGATCAAAAACGATGTGTTAATGAGCAAGGTGCATTGGTGGGGTCTATGGTTAGCCCCATAGAATGTATACAAAATCTTGTAGCACATTGTGAGTTCACATTGGAAGAAGCTTTAAAGTCTTATACTTATACCCCTGCTAAAATATTGGGATTAGAATCTCAAATAGGATCTCTTCAAGAGGGTGCTTTAGCGAATTTTATTCTCATTGAAGAAAAAGATCTAAATTTAAAAGAAGTATTTTTTAATGGAGAAAAAATAATACTATAAGGGTGTTTTAACACCTTAATTAACAATAATATAAAGTATAGCAGACAAAAAAAAACACCCTCTTTAATAGAAGGTGTTTTTGCATTTTATTTTTTAATAGTAAGATAATTCTTTTTATTTCATAGATATAAACAAGGCACTAAAATTGAAAAAAAGATCTCTAAAAGGGTATTGACTTTTTTAAAGATCATGGTATACTTTAACTAAAATTAGGAACATAAAATATGATCCAGGAGAATTATTATGGATAAAAAAATACAACGTGGGGACATTAAAAAATATAACGAAATTCAACGTTATTTAGATGTTGCTCGTATCGCCTCATGGGAAGCAGGTCGTGTTATTAAACAAGGCTTTAACTCCAATCAAAGAGTAGAATGGAAAGATGATATAGATCCCGTTACAGAATCTGACAGAGCTGCAGAAAGAGTCATTAGAGAAACTATTCTTGCCCATTTTCCAGATCATGCGATCTTAGGAGAAGAAGGCGGAGACAATAATTCTACTTCAGAAGTGCGTTGGATTGTCGATCCTATTGACGGCACTGCTAATTTTACAAGACGTATTCCTCTTATCGCTGTAACAATAGGCGTAGAAATTAATGGAGAATTGGTAGTCGGTATCGTAAACAATCCTATCATGGACGAAGAATTTTATGCAGCAAAAGACATGGGTGCTTTTCTCAATGGAGAAAGAATTTTTGTTTCCGAGCTTACCTCTCTAAAAAAAGCTTATATTGGTTTTGGACTTCGTAGAGAGCCTCAATTGAGAGAGCCTATTCTTGAAGCAGCAAATAGACTTTATGGAGAAGTTCGTACCATTCGTCGTATTGGTTGTGCTGCACTTTCCTTAGCATATATTGCTTGCGGTCGTATTGACGGTCTATCCGAAATTGGGCTTATGCCTTGGGATATGGCTGGTGGTGCTTTGATTCTTCGTGAAGCTGGTGGCGAGCTTGCCAACCTTAACGGAGATACTTTTGATCTTGATGAACCTACCGTTCTTGCTGGTAGTCCCCAGTTTTTAGAGTACCTCATTTCTGTTTTCAAAGATGTCAAATTAGATTTCACAGGAACAAAATTCGGACCACAATAAATTTTATTTATAAATAAAAACGCCACCCTTCAGATTGGAGGGTGGTTTTTGTATATGCATACGGTATATATATAAAATGTTTTATTTTAATTGATATTTTTGTATGGTAAGAAGATAGCGATTGCTGTATTCTGCTCTAAAATAAATATTGTTAGGAACAATCCATTGAGAAAGTGTCTTATCGCCTTTTGAAAGATTACACTTTTTAGAAACGGCAATCATGTTTGATAAATCATTGGCGAAAGCTTGTTTTTTATTTTTATTCCAATATTTCGCCCCACTATCATGAGCGACTTTTAGAGGAACAATATGATCGATGTGAATATCTTTTTTATTAGAGAGAACGATATTTGTATTGTAGGGATCGGTGAAAGGAAGCTTTGTGATGAGTATTTTTCGTGCTTTTTTAGAATTATAATTATAATCTGATCGGACATATTGATGACAAGAAGTCAGCAATAATAAAATAAAGACCTTGATAAAAATTTTCATAAAAAAGACCTCTCTGACAAACGCTATGAGAGGTTTTTTATGTTACGTTTTATAAAATAAGCAACACAATGCCCACAGGGTTTGTATTACTTATTACTCTTATAGAATAAAATATCTAAATATTTCTATTTAGCACTCTACCGCATTAGAATATACAAACACCCATGGGCACTTAATATAAATCTACTACGGTAGAATGCAAAAAACAAACATCGAGACACACTTCTCGTATTTAAAATAAAAAAAGATTTCCTATACAGAAAATCTCTATCTTAAAAATACAAGATAGAAAATAAATAGATTATTTCTAATCTATAGGAGTAATAAGTATATATATTATAAATTACTTTTATTTTTTTGTCAAGAGGTATTTTGAAGCTCCCCCGATACACGAAAGAGTATCTTTTTAGAAATATATTATGATAAGTAACTCCACTCCATTTTATGAGGCGAAAAGCCGTGACTACAAAATCATCTCAATATAGGAAATTGTGTCGGCATCCAGCCCACCAATCGTATATAGTGATTGAGATATGATTTGAAAATTTATTATCTTAAAATCTACATCGGGGGGATCCTTAAGGGGGCAAGTAGTCCCCTTGAGTAGAACGGGGTTATAGGGGGCGTTTCTAAGGACGCCCCCTAAAGAAAATATACACAAAAAAGATTTCTAAAATCATTTAAAATCAAAAACATCCACACAAAATTAGTGT
>CAMRBT010000132.1 GCA_947040475.1 uncultured Brevinema sp. | reverse complement strand
GTATATGTATTAGAAAAAAACGGGTTCACTTTGCCGTAATAAACAAAAACGAACAAGGTGACTACGCTCTTATTAGTACAGACGATGATCATAGAAGACCTGTCCCAGAAGAATATTTTAAAGCAGAACAACATATCCCTACCCTAACAATACCTTGGTTTGATGAAGAGCTCAAAAAAATCAATGCTACTTATAAAATCGATAAAATAGCATTAAAAATAGCTGGCTACGAAATTGACAATGTTGACAATAGACGAAAGTCTTATCTCGAAGGTATTACCTATCTACAAGGTATACCTGTACGAGAATATAATAACAAACAAACTTTCTTAAAAGAAGCCAAAAAAAAGGGCGGAGCTAAAGCTTATGTCACCCTCAACAAAATGCAACCTGAAAAAGATTGTGATGAGGCATTAGCCTTTGCTATATCCTGTGCCTATCACTGTATTGTAAATAATAATCCCGAATCAGAATCCGAATAATTATTTTTAATAAAAGACTTTTAACAAAGATCTTTATAAAAGCACCACTATTATTAGAGGTGCTTTTTCGTATCTGTAATACTAATATTTATTAAAAGAGTATTGACTTTTTTTAATAGTGTGTTATGATTTAAGTAGATAGGATTAATATAACTTATTATTATATTAGAGATAAGTATAATATACCACAAAAAATCATTACTCACTCAACTACAAAAGCACACCATGATGATGCACTAGAAAATAAATAACACAATCTACCATCTCTATGATTAACTTATTATCTATATATGATTTATCCCTAATCAAAAACAAATAATCCCCCCCTTTTTTATTGGTGTCTCTGTTTTATATAGAGTACCAATAAAGCAAAACACCCTCGCTAGTCACTTCTCGTACCCTTATGGGTATGGGAAACTAGTGAGGGTGTTTTTTATTATACATACGAAAACTTATTATTTGTTTTAAATAAATATTTTTTTACTCAGTATAAAAAACAGATGTACAAACTATCATAGAAGATTGACAAAATACTGAGTAAATTGTACAATATATAAAAATAAATCCATATAAAAAGGTTGTACCATGATATCTATAGCAGAATTAAAACCCATAATAAAAGCGTTGTTAAAAATGATTTATTCCTTACCTGTAATAGGAGTTTTAATGGGAGTAGCTTCGGTTTTTGCATTGAGATATATTTCTCATCATAAACAATTATTTATAGAAAAATACAGACTTTCACAATTACATTGTTGGTGTTTTATTTTGTTATCTTTGTATACAGCTTTTGCCATTACAGGTGAAACATATTTTTTATTAGAAGACAAGGCTTGGAGTATTTCTTGGATAGGAGTTGGTGTTTATATAATTTTTGCACTATTATCTTTTATTAATTATATAGCTTTGGCTGAAAAACTAAATACCTTAGCTTTTACTCCAAAAACATTGCCTTCAAAAAAAGAAGTCACTCAATTTTATTGGCTTAGTGTTTTGATGATGATAGGAATAGGATCTTTTTATTGGATATTACTATATCCTGGCAACACTTCTTATGATTCAAATGATGTCTGGACAATGATCATAAGCAACAACTATACTACTCATCATACGGTTTTATATCCTGTAACTCAAGCTTTTTTACTAAGTATTATAAATGATGTTGCTTTTATAATTTTTATTCAAGTATTAACTTTTGCCTTTATTTATAGTCTATGGACAACTTTTTTTTACAAACATGGCTATTCAAAAAAAATAGTATTATTAGTTTTTGGATTGTGGTATCTTCACCCTTTCAATGGTACGACTATGGTTACCATGTGGAAAGATATCCCTTACACACAGTGTTTAATGTTGATTTCTTATTTGTTATTACAACTATACTCAAAAAAAGAGTTGGCAACAAATACATTGTTTTTGATTTTTTTAGGATTAACACTTGCTTTTGGAGGGATGATACGATTTAATGGATTAGGGGTTTTGTTATTAAGTTTATTCTTTTTAATGATAAAATCGTATCAAAACAAAAATCTAAAGACTATTACTATCCCTGTTGTTTCTATTTTGTGTTCTTTATTTTTGGTAAATGTTATTCTTTTTAAAGCTTTTAATTTTAAGGATCAAATCCCTATTCATAAAGCAGGATTAATCATATCACCTATTAACACAGCTTATATATACGGGGTGGAGGACTCTCTTCACCCAGAACTTTTAAAACAAACAAAGACGATGGATGATAGTATATGGAAAGTAGGATTACACTCTGTTATACCTATATTTTGGAGCAGTAGGACTCCTGAGCAAGAAAGTAATTTTATTCAAATTAGAGATGATTTAATCAAAGATACACCAACTTTTTTAAAAAATTATTTTTATACTTGGATAGGAACTCCTTCTATCCATCTCCGTACTCGATTGAATTATATATCTTCAACATGGAGCAGAACAGGAGTGTACGGTGGAATGCACCCTATAGGATCTTATGAGTTTGCACCAGCCAAAAATAAAGAAAAATTTTGGTACAATTTACTCCCCACAGTGACAGTTAGTTCTATATATATATTTCCTTTATGGTTAACTACTATTATTTTATTATTTATAGGAATCTATTGGATTTTATATGATAATAACAAAAACAAACTATTGATATTAATGCCATGGTTTGCCAATTTAGGGATTATGTTTTTTGTATCAACAGCTAATGATGTCCGATATTTTTGGATAGCTTTATGGATGGTGCCTATTTCATTATTTTTGATGAATCTAAAAACGCAAGATAATAACTAATATTTCAGTATAATTTAGATACAATAAAAACCACCCTAACATAAGTTAGAGTGGTTTTTTTGATTTGAAAAAAAAGTTATTTATTTTTGATTAGTTTACCTTTAAAATTAGCTCCAGAATCTTTAAGTGCATTTTCTACAGCAGTCAAGAGTCCTTGACTTGATAAAGTAGCACCACTAACAACATCAATATTAATATTATTATTAGCAACTATAGCTGTTCTTATTTGTTCAAAAACAGGAAGAGCATACTCTTCGGTTTCTAGGGATTCAAGAATAGTAACAGCTGTTATAAGACCTTTTGCCACTACAACACTTACTTTGACTTCTCCATTTCTTCCATCTCCAGTTCCTTCAAAACTTCCATTAATGTCTGGGTTTACTTTGGGATTACTTCCACAAGAAACAACAGTCAACATCAACATAGAAAAAAACATTTTTTTAAACATCTTAATCTCCTATAAAATATTTTTATTTCAATAAGTGTATTATTGATTTAATTTTTGTAATAGTATCTTTCGATCTCTTAAAATATACCATTGTATATTATACCATATTTTTATATGCCATTCAATAGAATAAAAAATAAAAACACTTTATATCAATATTTTATTGCTTAATTATATATAAGCATTGACTTTTTTTTATTATATGCTAATATTTTTTAGAGACTATATAGAAATTTATTAAGGAGTGTGCTATGTATTTTGGAGGAATAGAAGCCGGTGGCACTAAATTTGCCTATGGTATTGCTGATGACAAAGGTAATCTTCTTGAAAAATTTACTTGCCCTACGACAACACCAGAAACAACTTTCACAGAAATTATCAATTATTTTAAAGGAAAAGATATAAAAAATTTGGGGATAGGATCTTTTGGTCCTGTGGATCTAGACCCAAAATCGCCTAGCTATGGTTATATTACTAGCACCCCAAAAGCTCATTGGGGGAATACTAATTTTGCTAATTACTTCCAAAAAGAATTGGGAGTCCCTATTTCTTTTGATACTGATGTCAATGTAGCTGCTTTAGGAGAAATCACTTACGGTGCGGCAAAAGGTTTGGACAGTTGTTTGTATCTTACTATAGGTACAGGAATTGGTGGCGGAGCTATTGTTAATAATACTATCGTTCATGGATTCACCCACCCAGAAATGGGACATATATTACTTCCTCAACACCCCGATGATGACTATGCGGGATTTTGTCCTTATCACAAAAACTGCTTTGAAGGACTAGCCTCTGGACCAGCATTAGCAGATAGATGGCAGAAAAAAGGACATGAGCTAGCTTCAGATCATAAAGCATGGAACATAGAAGCTTTTTACATCGCTCAAGCCTTGATGAATTACATTTATATCCTTTCGCCCAAAAAGATCATTCTAGGGGGCGGAGTGATGAAACAAGCCCAGCTTTTCCCATTGATACATGCCGAAGTACAAAGACTTGCCAATGGCTATATCAAACACCCCCTATTAGAAGATAAAATAGCAGACTACATTGTCCCTCCGCTATTAGGTGATAATGCTGGTATCATGGGTGCTATCGCTCTAGGTATGAAAAATAAAGCCTAATATAAATACTATAAGGAGCATTTGCTCCACGAACAGTCGTTCCACAAAAAACCCCACTTCATATAGAAATGGGGTTTTTA
>CAMRBT010000131.1 GCA_947040475.1 uncultured Brevinema sp. | reverse complement strand
GTTATTGATGATCTAGAAGCAAAAGGTAAAGATTAATATTTATAATATTCTAAATCACATTATCATTATAACATGGGGTTTAAAAATGAAAAAAACAGAAAAAATAAGGAATCAGCAACAAGGACATTGGCTATTAGCTCGTTTAGGCAAGCGTGTATTGCGTCCTGGAGGATTAGAACTCACTCGTATAATGATAGACAATCTGAATATTACACCAGATGATGACGTCATTGAGTTTGCACCAGGATTGGGTATTACAGCAGAAATAACGTGCAAGAAGATGCCTAAAAGCTATACAGGCATTGATATGAACCAAGAGGTTGCAGAGATTGTACGCAAACGAGTAAAATATGATAAGGCTCGTGTTGTTGTTGCAAATGCAATGGAGACTACTTTACCCGATGCTTGTGCTAATAAACTGTATTGTGAGGCAATGTTGACGATGCAGAGCGATCCAAATAAAGTGGCAATTATCAAGGAGGCGGCTCGTTTGCTTCGTTCAGGAGGATATTTTGGAATCCATGAAATATGTTTGATTCCCGAGAATATTAGTCCAGAGATCAAAAAGAGTATTTACCATCATCTTTACGATGCGATCAAAGTCAATACACGCCCAATAACCGTATCTGAATGGGATTGTCTTTTGGCAGAGGCTGGTTTCAAGGTTGTCAAATTAGATTTGAATGATATGCATCTATTAGAATTGAGGCGAGTAATTGCAGATGAGGGTCTTTTCCATACACTCAAGATCATCTCTAGAGCTTTGATCTATCCAGAGTTACGTAGTCGTGTATTTGGTATGCGTAGGGTTTTCAAAAAATATGACAAGTCTATGAAAGCTGTTACGATTCTAGCACAAAAAGTAAAATAATATTAATCTCAGGTAGTTGTGCAACCAAACAAGAAAAGCAAATATAAATTATATTATCATTATAACATGGGGTTAAAAATGAAAAATGTGGATGAATTTTGGAGTGAATTTCTAGTAAAAACTAATAAAGATTGTTCTATAAAATACACAGATTGTTTTCACTTTCACTCAACGAAGGAATGGGTAGATAAATTGTTAAAACTTGTTTTATCTGGGCAAAAACAAGCAACTACCAGTAGTTTGTATGCATATGAAACAGAAGGAAACAAGATTCCACAAGTTGGAGATTGTAGTATAGTAACAGATTGGGAGGGAAACCCTAATTGTGTTATCGAAACCACCTCCGTAATCATATTACCTTTTAACGAAATAACTTACGATATATGTAAGCGTGAAGGTGAGGACGACAATCTTGATTCATGGAGAGAAGGACATACCAAATTTTTTATTAATGAAGGTCAAGAGTTAGGCTATTCTTTTTCGGAATGTATGCCTGTGGTTTTTGAAGATTTTAAAGTTGTATTTATCAAATAAAAAACACCCTTTTATTAGGGTGTTTTTTTATTTTAAAAATCTATTTATCTATTGTATAAACATTTATAATATGCTATACTATTAAAATCATTATAACAAGGGGGTTTAAAATGAAAAAAATATTATTAGTGTTGTTATTAGTAGTAACTCACACAAACGCTTTCTCTCAAGAGGGAAACAAGGAAATCAATACTGATTATCATCGTTTTGGGATGAATATTCTTACGATAGGTTCAGGACTTGGTTTAAATGGTAGTGGCTTCCCACTTTCTTTTTATCTTGCTAATGATCTTCAGCAAATTGTCAGTTTTGGAGTAGATTTTGGTGAGACTCCTTACAATTTTGATACAGAAACAAAGGGATATCAGTTAGGTGCACATGTAGGTTTTGGAAAAATGAAATTATCTTCTAGTAATCCTAAATTATATTTAGGGTATTTAATAGAATTTAGTGCTGGATTATCCTCAGCTCCTATATTCCTTCCTTATATGTATGTGGGTTTTAGCCCTAATTTTATTTTAGAGATAGATCAATTTATTTTTAAAACAGGATTATATATAGATACTTCTTTAATTGTTAATGTTACTGTTGGTATTGGATTCTTATTAAAATAATATAAATTACTAAAACAAAAAACACCCTTTTATTAGGGTGTTTTTTTAGTACTTATTTTAAAGACATTTTTTATGTTTTAACAAGATTTTTTGAGATCAGTGAGAAGATCATCAAAATCAGATAAATCCATTTTTGATAATTCTTTTTTATCAAAAACTCTAAGCTTTTGATAAAATTCCTTATACTCAGTTTTTTCTGTTTGCAATAAAGCTTTTAATAATAAACGCAAATCTTCACGAGAAGATGGTGCTTTTTCTATTAAACTTGTTAATTGCTTATTAGAAACATTAACTTTTTTGTTTGTTGTTTTTTTATTATATTTTTTGTTTTTTTGAGTTGGCTTGACTAACATTTTATATCCAAAACCAAGAATAATAACAAATGTTACAAATCCAATCAAAATCATAAATTCTACACTTTGTAAAAATTGCATAAAAGACCCTACCTTACTCATCTCTTTTTAAGACTTCAATGAAAGCTTCTTGAGGTATATTAATACTACCTATGCTTTTCATTTTTTTCTTCCCTTCTTTTTGTTTATCTAATAATTTTCGTTTACGGGAAATATCTCCCCCGTAACATTTTGCCGTAACATCTTTACGATTGGCAGATATTGTTTCACGTGCAACGATATTAGCACCGACCGCTGCTTGTAGGGCAATTTGGAACATATGACGAGGAATCAACTCTCTCAATTTTTTAACAATACCCATTCCTCTGGAACGAACATCATCGGCATAAACCATTTGAGCAAGAGCATCAACAGGCAATCCACCAACAAGAATATCCATTTTTACAACTTTACTTTGACGGAACTCTAAGAATTCATAATCAAAGGAAGCGTAACCACGAGAATAACTTTTTAGTTTGTCGAAGAAATCATAAATAATTTCTGCTAATGGTAATTCACAATCAATTTGTACTCTTTTTGTATCTATATAAATAAGGTTTTTTTGGATACCTCTTCTGGTTTGGATCAAACTAAGAATCGTTCCCATATATTCATTTGGGGTGATAACAGAAGCTTTAACAAAAGGCTCTTCAACTATTTTAATTTGTGAAGGATCTGGAAATTCTGTAGCATTTTCTATTAAGAAGGCTTCGCCTTTATTCAGTGTGATTCTATATTCTACAGAAGGAACGGTAGAAATAATATATAGACCATGCTCTTTTTCCAAACGCTCTCTAATAATTTCTAAGTGTAATAAACCTAAAAATCCACATTTGAAACCCATTCCTAGAGCGGCTGAATTCCATTTGTCAAAACGCAAAGATGCGTCTGTTAATTTTAATTTTTGTAAAGCGTTATCTAACTCAGCAAAATCTTCGCCATCGCCTGGAAATAAACCAGCAAAAACGAATGCTTGTGGCTCTTTATAACCATCTAAAGCTACTTCACAAGGATCACTAGCCAAAGTAATAGTATCACCAATTTTAATATCGGCAAGGCTTTTAATCTGTGCAGAAATATACCCTACATCACCAGCTTTTAGTTCAGGTTTGGAATTAAATGCAATTTGCATCAATCCTACTTCATCTGCTGTATATTTAGAGCTACTATTCATAAAAAGAATTTCTTGACCTTTTTTAAGAGTGCCTTCGACGATTCTTACTTTAACAACCACACCTCTGTACATATCATAATAAGCATCATAAACAAGAGCTTGTAATTTGTTAGAAGCATCGCCTTTAGGTGCATGGAATTTTGCAATGATAGTCTCGAATAACTCATCCATTCCCTCGCCTGTTTTTGCAGATACGGCAATAGCGTCATTTCTATCTAGTCCTAAATCATTTTCTATTTGGTCCAGAATTTCTTCTACTCTAGCGTTAGGAAGATCAATTTTGTTAAGTACAGGAATAATTTCTAAATTATTTTCTACGGCTTGATAAAAGGTAGATAAGGTTTGAGCTTGTATGCCTTGTGTAGCATCAACGAGTAACAAAGCACCTTCACAAGCAACTAAACTACGAGACACTTCATAAGAAAAATCCACATGCCCCGGTGTATCAATAAGATTTAATTGATAATCTAGTCCATCTTTACCTTTGTAAGGAGCTGACACCGTTTGAGCTTTGACAGTAATTCCATGTTCTTTTTCAACTTCCATTGAATCAAGAACCTGTGATCCAGCTTTACTAGGATCCATCAATCCTGTTAATTCTAATATTCTATCAGCAAGGGTTGATTTACCGTGATCAATATGCGCAATAATACAGAAATTTCTTATTTTTGATTTGTAAGACATTAGTAATTCATTCTCCTAAAAAGATCATTTATAATCGTAGTACTATTATGAATGATATTTGCTTTTATGTCAATAGAATACTCACCCTTTTCACATTTATGGGCATTTACCCTTCTTATATTTACATAACTTTATTTTTTACCAAAATTATCTATAACACTCAAA
>CAMRBT010000130.1 GCA_947040475.1 uncultured Brevinema sp. | reverse complement strand
ATCCTGAAGAACTTGAAGTATATGTCGAAGCTCCTGTAGACAAATTTGAAGATTTTACCATAGGCTTAGATTTATAATATTAATATAATTAGGAGAATATTATGACTATCATTACACCATCTGAACAATGTCAGACTTTATTAGATCAAATTAATGATAAAGCTAAAGCAGATCTTTCTTTTTCTGAAAGAGAGTTTTTGATAGAATGTATTTTAAAAGAAAAACCAAAAAAAGTAGTAGAAATTGGTGTTTATAGAGGTGGAAGTTCTGCCATTATTCTATCTGCAATGGATACTTATGCTGATTCAAACACACATTTATATGCCGTAGATCTCAGATCCGAAGCACGAATATATCCCTCAGATCCGAATAGAGACCCTGTCAGAGAATCCACAGGACTTCATTTTAAAGTCGGCTATAATGTAGAAGAAGACTTCCCCCATCTAAAAGATCGTTACACTTTACATACAGGTCAAACAATCCATCATGTTATTGATGAAATAGGAGGAGACATAGATCTTTGTTTTATTGACACTGTTCATACAGTGCCAGGAGAAATTCTAGATTTTCTATCTGTTTTACCTTATTTAAAAAAAGATGCTCTTGTTATTTTTCATGATACTAATGTTGGTGCTCCTCATTTTATTGTAAATCTCCTGTTAATAAGTGCTATTACAGGCGATAAATATATGCCTTTACCTAACCATGCAGGTCAAATAAATGCTAATATTGGAGCAATAAAACTTAGTCAAGATACAGAAAAAAATATTTTTGATGTATTTAATCTTTTTGGAGTACCTTGGCGTTATGATGTGGGAGAAGAGGAATTTAATTCTTTGGTAAAACACTTCTCTCGTTTTTACCCTTCTGAATATATTGATATTCTTACTCGAGCAAGAAATTTATATGCATCTGATCTTGGCTATCATAATATAGACTTACGTTGGTGGTATCCACCATTAATTAAAATAGGAAAAAACCCATTTCTTCTTCTATTAAGAAAGATAACAAACAAAATAAAAAAAATGCTGAGCAAAAAATACAATAATTAAAAGTTTGAAATATTTATCAAAAAAACCCACCTGAATTATAGGTGGGTTTTTATATTTACTATTTTAAGATTTAAATTTTACTGTTCTTAGTCTATGTTGTACACCTAAGTCAAAGATGAAACCATCTATGTCTTTTGAAGCTGCAACAGCGTCTACATAATAAAACACAGGAATCACAGGAAGTTCTGTATAGAGAATTTCTTGAGCTTCTTTATAAAGTTGTTTTCTCGTTTCTTGATTTACTTCTATTCTCGCTTGATCTAAAATCTTATCCATTTTAGGGTTGGAATAATAAGTACGATTTCCACCACCGCCAGCAGCATTAGAATGTAATAAAGGATAGAGAGATCCATCAGCATCACCACTAGTAGTTACCCAGCCCATGATATAGACATCGGATTGACCTTGAGCGGTAACTTCTAAGAAAGTACCCCATTCTAAAATTTGAATTTTAGCATTTAATCCAATCTCACGAAGGTTAGCTTGGATGATTTCTAAAGTTTTAGGTCTCAATCCCTCTGCACCATATAAAGTGATTACTTGATCGTCTGTGATACCAGCTTCTTTAATGAGGGCTTGTGCTTTTTTAATATCTCTAGGTCTGTCTACAATACCATCGTAATATCCAAAAAGATTAGGATGCACAAAGGAGCTTGGTAAAGTACCCATTCCAAAATAAACAGAATCAATGATACCTTGCTTATCTATAGCCAAAGCAAAAGCCTCTCTTACTCTGAGATCATCCCAAATAGGATTTGCACCAGGCCCACCTACATTAATTCCTAAATATTCAATAGCAGGTGTTGATTTTGCTATGAGGACGAGGTCTGGATTGCTTTCTATTCTTTCGGCATCTACAGGTACGACTTCATAAATAATATCTACCTCTTTTGTTTCTAAAGCAATGGATCTAGCTGTTCCTTCGGGTACTATTATCATATTAATATTAGGGATAATAGCTGGTTCTCTCCAATAATCTTCATTTATTACAAGGACAGTATTTTGACCATGATTCCATTCTTTGAGTTTGTAAGGTCCTGTACCGACTGGGTCTTGGTCTATGTCTCTTTTATCAATTTCTATAGCTTTTTTATTGAGAATTTCTACTTCGGGAAGAATACTAATCAAAGGAGCAAAAGGCTCTTTTAATATCATCTTAAAAGTAGAAGCATCAATTATTTCTATGCCTTTAACACTTTTTACGAATTGTTCCATTTCTGGAGAAACAAGAGCTAGCTCAAAACTAAATTTAACATCTTCTACGGTCAATATTTCGCCATTATGGAATTTAACATTAGGGCGTAAGGTGAATACAAGCTCTGTAGGGGATAGTTGCTCCCACTTGGTAGCGAGGGCAGGATGGATACCACCTTCTTGATCTCTTTCTAAGAGAGAATCAAACAAATTAGCACGAACTGCACCTGAGTTAACATCATTAGACCCATAAGGATTTAGAGATACTGGACCTGACTTTACAGCAATAGTTAAAGTGTCTTTATCTTTTGGAGCTTCCTTTTGTCCACAGCTCAAGATCAATAAACTCAAACAAGTTGCCATTAAAATATTACGAATCATCGTAATGCCTCCTTTTCATACAATATTAAATATATTGCTATATTATTGTACTAGACTTATGAATTCTTGTCAATTCTAAAATCGTAAAAATAACACCATTCTGTAAATTTATTATAATAAGACAAAAAAACCACACCCATGCTAGCTAGAGTGTGGAAATTATTTTTTGAAGTTTTGTTTTATTCTTGAGATTCTAATTGTAAAGCACTTTGTTTTTTGATTGTTTCTAGCATTATATCTTCTACTTTGTAAAAACGAGGATACATACTATCAGGATCTGTATGTATTTTGTAATCCCACACTAGAAATCCTATTCCACCAGTAATCACAGAAAGAAATGTCCACTCACGCATAGATCTATGTTTTCTAGGATCGACAAAGAATTCTATCTTCTCTGTCATCCACCCTTCTTCTATCCATATATTATTAATCAAATCACAAAATCTATACTCTCTTTTTTGTAATTTATTCCACAGATAATTAATAGGCATACTATAAATAGCTAATATCATTATCCAAGCCACATTGTTTATTGTATTTCCTAGCACATCTCCTATGAGTATAACAGCAAGTACTGATATCAACATCAAAAATCCCATATTTTTTATAGAAAGACTCATGATAGGATCCTGAACTCTTTGATATAAAAACAAATATTCTAAAATCAAAATAACAAGTAAAGGCAGAGCTCTATATAGAGAGTCTTCAATCTTCAAAAAATAATACGGAATAAAAAGTACAGCTATAATAATTAAATAAGTATAGTTTATTTTTTTAGGAGGCATATTGACTTCTTCATTAATAAAATCTTCTAATTTGCCTAAAGATTCTGAGTTTTTACAGGAATTAATAGTGAATTCTGAGATCGTTTCGTACCATTCTTTTTTTCTTTGAATAAAAAAATTCACTCTTTTAGCTCTTTTATACATCAAGTGAAAACATATAAAAATAAATCCAATAAGCCCAACTATCATTAGCAGAAATCCTGTTGCGATAATGTTAAGAAATTCTAAATCAAGAATACCTGAATTGAAGATATCTAGATTAAAATACATTACTAGTGCCCACACAACTATTAATAGTACAAATATTAACACAATAGTTGAAAAAGGATATAACCACCAATCAAAATTTTTATCTTGTTCTTTTCGTTTTTTTGTATTCAATACTAAAATATCTACATAATTAACACTCATATTTACCCCTTTAGAACCACAGAAACGATAGAGACATGTGGATTCTTATCCAGTAAGCGAACAAAGTGAACGCAACAGGACTCCTTTTATATATTGATTATAAAATGAATATTTATAAAATACAATAATAAACAATATGCAAAGAAACCCCACTTAATCAAAAATGGGGTTTTAATGACAATTATTTTTTATTCCTATGTGCCGTTATGATCGTGTAGCTATGAGCATTTACTGTTATTTTATAATTTTCTATTAAAACATACCAATTTTTGCCTTTACGTGTTATTATAGCATCACTACTTTTTATTTTATCATAACACCATTTAACGACATCATCTACAGTAATATTAAGATTTTTCTTAATTCTATCCACGCCCATTTCTGTAGTGTGTAATTTATCTAGATTTAGAATTAAATCATTTCCCATAATATGCTCCTTTAGAACCACAGGAACGATAGAGACATGTGGATTCTTATCCAGTAGACGAACAAAGTGAACGCAACAGGACTCCTTCTATAATTATATTATAAAATAAATACTTATAAAATACAAAGAAAAGCCCCACTTAATCAAAAATGGGGCTTTCATGAATAATTACTTAATTATTTCTTTTTACTGTCGTCTACTAAGGTATAGTTTGCATCTTT
>CAMRBT010000129.1 GCA_947040475.1 uncultured Brevinema sp. | reverse complement strand
TATATTGAACTATAATTATAAAAGAGGTACTACATGAGTAATAATATGTTTCTTTCTACTATTCATCATCATCATCATTTTCCTGTCCCAAGAAATAAATTATTGTTTATATTATAATTATTATTATAAAAATTATAATAGACCATTAAGATTTATTTCTTGATGGTCTTTTTTTATGACTTTTATTAGGAGGAATCATGAATATATGTAACCATCAAAGCCTTTATTTTTACTAAAACAAAAACAAAAACAAAAACAAAAAAATGAGGTATTTTATGATATTATTTAATCCCGTCGTTCTATCAGTACTTACTATGATAGGCTTATGTTTACTTAATTTGAATGTGCTATTTTCGCTATTAATCGCTACTTTAGTGGGGGGAATCGCATCAGGGATGCCTTTCCAAGACATTATCCCCACTCTTATTAGTGGCATGGGAGCTAACTCAGAAACAGCATTGAGTTATGTTTTATTAGGGACTTTTGCTGTTTTTGTCAATCAAACAGGATTGGCGAGGGTTTTAGCTAATAAGATTTCCCATGTCGTAGTAGGGAAGAGAATTTTATTTTTATTCTTAATCGCTGGACTTGCTTGTTTATCCCAAAATCTCATACCTATACATATTGCTTTTATCCCTATTTTGATTCCACCCCTTCTTTATGTTATGAATGAAGGGAAAATAGATAGAAGAGGGGTTGCATGTGCTTTAGCCTTTGGACTTAAAGCTCCTTATATTAGCTTACCTGTAGGTTTTGGTTTGATCTTCCATAATATTGTGGTTAATTCTTTAAAAGATAATGGGCTCACAGTAACGCTGGCTGACACTTCTTCTATAATGTGGATTGTTGGACTCAGTATGTTTGTGGGTTTATTAATAGCTATTTTTATTTCTTATAGAAAACCTAGGAACTATGAATCTAAGATTATAGAAGACAATACCGAAGAAATAGGGAAAGAAAGTTTCACAAAACAGCACTACTTAGTGATGATAGCTGCCTTCTTGGCTTTTGGCGTTCAATTAAAATGGGGTTCTCTTCCTCTAGGTGCCTTGATTGCTATTATGTTTTTAGGAATGACAAGAGCTATTAAATTCAAAGAAATAGACGCAGGACTTGCGGGTGGTATTTCTTTGATGGGTTCTATCGCTTTTATTATGTTGGTTTCTGCTGGCTATGGATCTGTTATTAGAGAAACAGGAGCCGTCCCTTTGCTCGTACAAGAAGTAGTTGGGCTAGTAGGTAACAGCAAGGCCCTTGCAGCAGGTTTTATGTTATTAATAGGATTACTTGTAACCATGGGGATAGGGTCATCCTTTGGGACTGTACCCATATTAGCCACTATTTATGTCCCCTTGGCTATACAATTAGGATTTTCTACCTCTGCTATTATTATATTAATTGCAGCTGCTGGTGCCCTAGGAGATGCTGGGTCTCCTGCTTCTGATTCTACCTTAGGACCTACAGCTGGGCTGAATGCCGATGGTCAGCACAATCACATATGGGATACCTGTGTACCTTCTTTTTTACACTACAACATTCCTATATTCTTAGTATCTTGGGTGGTTTCTTTAATCATTTAAGAGGCAACTCCTTATTTAGAATTATTAGAATTTAAGTTAATAATATAAAAAATACTTGATTTTTTGTCTAATATTTTGTACACTAGTATAGTATTATTCCAATTTTTATTAAATGTCTTTATTTTATTTTAATTTTTTATTAATCATTTGTTTTTTTTTATACATTTGGTTAAATGGAGTTTATCATGCATTTTATTGCAGTTAGTGTATTAGCATTTTCTATTCTTTTTTCGAATGCTTCTTATACGCAAGACCTTACCAATACAAAGGATCTTGCACAAAACGGTTCTGACACTCGTGCTACAAAACAACGAGAAGGTAAAAAGAAACCTCAAAGAAATAGAGGAAGAAGAGGGAGAGGAAGACAAGAAAAAATTGTTTTTGCCCCTCTTTCTGGAGCAAGTCCCTTTCCAAATAATACATTCGAAACCTATACTACTCGAGAAAAAGTGGACGCTGGTGTAATGGAATGGAACAATAGATACCAAGTTCCTCAAGAAAAATACAAAGTATCCCTAGTAGGGGTCAATATAAATACTTGGTTAGAAAATCCTAGATATTTTAATATCTTAAAGAAGGCTGCAGAAAAAGTTTCTATTAAACCTTTGTTGGACAATTTACAAGCAAATAACCCAAACTTGGTATTTAACTCTCCTGCAGCTGTTAGAAAAGCATTAACTAGTGATATTTATAGTCCTTACTTAAAAATCATTCCTAATTACACAGATAAAAATGTACGCTTTGCTGACACAAAAGAAGCTATTTCCTATACAAGACATTATCATATTTATGGAGTTACCGCTGGTGGCTTACCTTATTTTGGTAGACCTATGGAAGGTGGAAAGCGAGAAATAAACCTCGGGGTTTTACCGGGACAATTTGATGAAATTACTGCTAGATTGCCTGATACAGATATTTTTCTTGTTGCCATGATTAATGTTACTCCCAATTGGCTTGAAGAAGGGATGAATTTGTTTCATAAGAGTCAACAAGAGTTAGAAATATTAGTATATGCTTTTGACAGAAAAGGCAAATTGCTCGGTGGAGCTGGCGTTCCTATGGATTTTGTTCATGAGGGACAGTATTTTGTAATGGAACAAAAAATCCGTAGCCTTGTTTGGCAAGAGGGTGTTTCAAGAGCATTTTATATGTGGGCATCTTTTCGTATGTTAAACGATGAGGATAAAACGCAAGAGCCGGCAATACCTAACATTACATTACCACCAAATACATGGCCAAGCTTAAATAAAAAACAAAAATACATTTTAGCTTCTATAAAAGATCTGAGAGCTAATAAGCAATCTTTTAATGTGGAGTTATTTTCTCCTGATGGAGATACTGTTTTTGATCCTAAAAAGTTCAAAGAAACAAAAAAAGTTGTCTTAGCTAATCGTATTTTGTTGCATAAAGAATCAGAATTATTAGTACAAAATCCAAAGACTAATGAGACAGAACTTCTTGCCTATAATGATATTATGGGACGTTTTCAAAATTTTAATACTAGAGGTAGTAAAAAAGTAGATACTTCTACAAAAGCTATCCTAACAACAAAAATGCTCCCATCTAATGAGGGAAAAAAATTAACATCTATACTACAGTATGGATTAGAAATGTTAGTAAAATCTCCAATTTCTCATTCAAATGAATTGTATTATACGAATGAAGTTGATCCTTATGAATTAGAAGCCGATCCTTTAATTTACGCAAGTGAACGTAACAAATGGGTGCTGTTGCAGAATAATCTTAAAGAATTTGCGAAAGCACATAAAAAAACTACCAAAGATTTTCTTAAAAAAGAAAAACTAAAAACTAAAGATAAAATATTTTGGAATGAATTCACAATTAAACGCTTAGAAGATCAAGAACTTGCTACTAAAGAGATGGAAGAAGCCTTGGAAAATTGGAAAAAATTATATAGTTCTTTAGAAAATATAAAACATAAAATGTATAAAATTGATAGACAAACATTAATATACACAGATCAAGAAAAAAAGTTTTCTGAATTAAAAGAA
Source organism: uncultured Brevinema sp. (assembly GCA_947040475.1). Classification (GTDB taxonomy): domain Bacteria; phylum Spirochaetota; class Brevinematia; order Brevinematales; family Brevinemataceae; genus Brevinema_A. The sequence continues at coordinate 933 of CAMRBT010000129.1, read as the reverse complement.
AGAAATGTTCAATTTTTGAATGAAAAATATGTGGTAAAAACGAATACACTTTCAAAAAAGATAGCTAAACTAGATGTCAAAGCTAAAAAGTACTTAGATAAGATCGTATCAAAACAGAAAAATGAAAAAACTATTGAGCGTAGGGCTTTATTACAAAAAGAATATGATGAGCTTTTAAAACAAGAGCAAAACGCTTTTAAAACGATGACTGCAATGTTTCCGCCTGCTGTTAATTATATGAAAAACATAAATAAAGATGACCCGAGTTTTATTGATATTGCGGAGATAGTTCTTAACGATGATAAGAATGTAAAGGTGATAGCAGAATTAAACGGTGTTACTCCTGAGTTAGTAGCTGTTGCTAGAAGCATAAAAGACTACTCACCTATGCAAAAATATAATGATAGAAATAAGAAAAAGACATTAAGAGCACAAAGAAAAAAAGAGAAAATGTTGTATTTTGAAGGTTTCTTGTTAGGATTAACAAGGGCGTGGAAAACAAAAACCACATTGAGTGATAGACTCGAATATCTATAAAAAATAAAAATTAAAAAAAGCTTGATTATTCAGATTTTTTATTGTATAATAAACAACTGAATTAGAGTAATGAGGGTAGAAAAATGTCAAGAACATGTGAATTATCTGGTAAAAAACCTATGTTTGGGAATAACATCTCCCACTCACATAGAAAAACTCGTAAAAAATGGGTGCCAAATCTACAAAGAAAAACGTTTGTTTCAGAAACTGGCGAAAAAATAACATTACGTGTGTGTGCTAAAATTTTGAAAACTATAGATCGTTTTGGTTTTGATGCAGTGATGAAAAAATTTGCTAAAAAAGGCAAAATTGTTATCAAATAGTTTTTCAAAATAAATAACAATTTATTTTGAAAAGTACTTGACAAACGGAATTGAATAAGTTATACTAACTAAC
>CAMRBT010000128.1 GCA_947040475.1 uncultured Brevinema sp. | reverse complement strand
ACAAAAGAACAAGAGCTCAGCGTGATAAGAATAAATAGTATTATATTTTTCATAAAATTTCCTTTTTGAGATATCTGAGTATTAATTAAAATTTAGAACCAAATTCTATACCTATTTGTATCGCATCTATTAAAGACCCTTTGTTAAAACCGTTTAGATAGAATTCCGCTTTTGTAGATGCTGCATACCAAGGATAAACCGCATAAGAAAGATAAGGAGTAATATAGAATTTACCCTTAGCGATAGGGAATTCAAAAGCCATTCGTGATTTAAATCCAAATAAACCCATATAAAAATCAACAGAATCAGGAAGGGTAACTTCTGGAGCTCCTATCCTATGTAATGTGCCACCAGTTTGATTAATAGAAAAATAAGCTTCTATACTAAAGTAAGATTGTTTGAGAGGCATAGGAATTCTAATCCCTGTACCAATATCAAGCACACCAGAAATCCATCCTGTAGTCTCTACAAATCCTTGCACACGAAACATCAGTCCATTTCTTGCAGTAAGATCGTAGGAAAAACCTACTGCTGCTCCCGTAGCGGCATCTCCCATATCCCAAGTATCTATGCCTTGAGCATACCAAACCCTATCTAACTGATAAGAAGAAAATTCTTTAAAAGGAGCATTTTGAATCAACCATGCAGTTGAAACTCCCCAACGTTGAGTAAATTTTGGAGCTTTTGGTACTCTTCTTTTATGAGTTTGCTCCTGTGAATATAACTCACTCGTATTAAATGATGTTAATAGAAGTAATAGAAGTAAAATAGATCTTTTCATAGGTATGTTATCCTTGTATATAAAATAGTTTTAGAGTACTTTTATTATAGCATATAATTACTATAAAAACTATCGTTTTTTCTTAATTAATTAATTTTAGGTATAATATTGTGTGTTATAACTATAGGAATATTATTTAAATATATTTATCAGCTATAATTATTAATCGGTATTTATCTTATTATATTAGAGATAATTTATCGTAACTTTATCTTATTATATTTATAGGATTGCATTTTTATTTATTTGATATATAATATTAAGTATATTAAGGAATATTAATAATGTCAGAAAAAGAAAAAATGATACAAGGTCTGCTTTATAATTCTGCAGATCCAGAATTAGCAGAAGACAGAACAAAAGCCCAACAAATTACAAAAAAATACAATCAAACAGAACCCACAGACGATTCCTTACGCCAAGAATTATTAAAAAGCTTCTTTGGTCATATAGGAAAAAATTGTTATATAGAGCCTACATTTCGTTGTGATTACGGTTACAACATTAGTGTAGGAGAAAACTTCTACATGAACTACGATTGTGTGCTTCTCGATATATGTCCCATTATAATAGGAGATAATTGTTTGATAGCACCTGGAGTGCATATTTATACAGCTACCCACCCTATTCTTTATAAAGAAAGAAATATACAGATAATCAATGGTGTGCCTATTTGTTTAGAACTAGGCAAGCCTGTAACAATAGGACATAATGTTTGGATAGGCGGAAGATCTGTGATCCTACCCGGTGTTACCATAGGCGACGGTGCTGTCATTGCAGCAGGTGCTGTCATAACTAAAAATGTTCCTGCAAATACTATTTATGGAGGTAATCCAGCACAATTAATAAAAACTATAACTCAGTAATTACTTACTAGTTATACACTTTTCTTTTTGCTAATGCAAAAATAATACAATAAACCAGATATGAAATTGGGGAAATTCCAAAGGACCTTTTCATGTTTGTATTTTTATTATTATTTTTGCCTGTAGTTTGTTTTCCCCAAGATTCGATTGTTATTCCTCGTTATAGTATTGTGTATATTAGCACCAACAATACTATTGATCTTATATCAGAAATTTATTTTGATCATCAGAAAAAATTATATCTGACAAATTCTTTCCAAAAAAATCATCAAGACAATTCTTCCATTCTTAACAACATTCAATCCACCCCTATTACTATCAATTCATCTATTACTTATCAAAGCACTAGCAAAAAACATACCTCCCCCTCTCAAAAAGGCTGGAAAAGACCAAGTAAAAGCAATTATCGTCTTTATACTCTACAAAGAAGCCATCTCTCCAATAATAGTATCTTTTTTCAAACAAATCATAATGGCACTGTTCTCAAAGGTTTATGGTACGATCATTTTACAGATACCTACTTTACTAATACCAAACAGATACAAATAGATCACATAGTCCCTTTTAAGGAAGCTTTTAGATCACAAAAAACTCCTTGGACTTCAGTACAAATCCAAGAATTTTACAACTCTCCTCTCTATTCTGCCTTATTGCCTGTGTATTCCTCTGAAAATAATAAAAAAAGTGATTCTCCTCCTAGTAAATATCTTCCTCCAAACAAAAAATTCCAAGCTATTTATATAGATATGTGGATTCATACTAAAGAATTCTATAATCTAAAAATATCATCAGACACTAACGCCTTTTAAAACAAAACTATTCTATTATTGATAAGCTATTGACATATATGATAGTATATACTATAATTTTAGATCTTCACATTAGGGGTAATTGATGTCTTTTCTAAAATATTCTCAAAAATCATATAAAATTTTACTATTAATAATTCTATGCTTTTCTTCAAAAACACACACTCAAACAGCTACTCCAGAAACACTTTCTCCCGAAGACAAAACTTCAAGAACATATCTTACTTTTCGTCATAATGATACAGACAAATATTATACAGGTTGGTTGAATCCTAGAGCTTTTATTACTCGATTTTATATTAACCATAATCCTGACCTAAAAAATGCTTTCTTAACACGAAATCCATCTTCAGCAGATGCGTGGAATTTAGATGGTATCACAGCATTGTTAGAAGCACGTATCGCCACAGAATTATATCTTTTTAGATTTCCTTCATGGGGATTGGGATTTGCTGGAGCTCTTGACATTCCTTTACTAGGAAGAAATCAGCCTGCCACTCTTAATGTTTATGGTGTTATGGGACAAATTGCCATATTTGTTGATGTTTTTCTCCCCTATGATATGAAACTCCGTATCATTCCTTTATTTCATGAATCTACCCACTTAGCAGATGGATATAAAGGAGATAGTTCCGATTTTAGTTATATTAGTTACGAATTTATTTCTATAGAATTATACAAAAAATTTCGTGACTTCACTTTTTATGGAGGAGTAGAAATAACCTATAACGCCCCAAGTGAAAGACTATTAAGAACAAGAATACAAATTGGTACTGATTATCGTTATCCTATATGGAAAAAAATTAATTTTATTTTAGGTATTAATATTGCTGCTCTCTATGATGAAAAAGTTTCACGACACCCAGAAAGTGAGGGTTGGCATCCTGCCATTAATTTTGGTACAGGAATAGAATTTGATCGTTACATTATTGCATTGAAGGTTTCTCATCAAAGAGGCTTTGAAGCTGCTACTTACCACTATATGCAAACTCATGTAGGATTGGAATTTTCAGTAACATTTTAGTTAATTACTTAGTTATATAAAAAAGCTTTTTTAAAAACTTTTTATTAAAGCCCATAGGAGAATAGACAAATGCAATTTGTTTTCAAAATATTTTTTATTACCATCCTCTTGACACCATCTTTATTTACTTTTTCTCAAGAACAAGCAATCAATAAAATGGACGAGATTTCTCAAAGAGCAGAAGTTCAGTGGGATTACAATCCTTTTCGTAAAACCGATAAAGAAAGATTGCTTTTTGGATGGCAAGATCCTGGTGCTTATATTACTCGTTTTTGGATAGGGGATATCCCTACTGCTCAATCGATGTTTCCTGATCCTAATTGGAATTTAGATAGTGTTCTCACCTATTTTTCTCCAACATTAGCAACAGAACTTAGTCCTATCGCTTTTCAAGTTGGTCGTTTAAAAGTAAGAATGGGAGCTGGATTTTTATTAGAGGCCAACTTATTAGCCTATAAAGGTTATGGACTAAAATATGGTTCTGTTCCTTTTTATTCTGATTATATGCAAGTGTCTCTATATATTGATTTTATTATTGATGATGAATGGAAATTACGATGGCAACCTATGGTTCATGTTTGTTCTCATGCTGGAGGGGATTATTTAGGCGATGAGGGATTTGATCATGATGGTCAATTTGCAGACATGGGTAACGAAAATATGAGCTTTGCCTTATATAGGAATTGGAAATGGTTTACCTTTTATGGTGGATTTGGATTTAGAATGATTACTAATAGTTTAGATGCTTATGGAACTCTTTTTCAAATGAATTTTGGGATAGATATGCGTATCCCTGTTTGGGGTAAAATTAATTTTATCACAGGAATATATACCGCAGCAAACTACGATGAAATAAAAACATTTAGTTATGAAAATGACACACTAAGCCTTGTTGCTACACAAAACTCTTGGTATCCAACAGTGTCTCTAGGAGTAGGATTCGAAATCGGCCGATTGACTTTAGGCTTAAAATATCTTTATCAACGCTCTCGACAAGTTTTATCCTACAAGGTAATAGAACAACGCATAGGATTTGAAACAACCCTTTATTTTTAATTATTATAAAAAGC
>CAMRBT010000127.1 GCA_947040475.1 uncultured Brevinema sp. | reverse complement strand
TTTAATATTTGGTGTAGCAAAACTCAAAGGAGTGTTGCCTGCTTTTGATACAATATTAGGATTTGCCCCTTTATCTAGTAAATAACGGGCAATATCAATATATCCATTCCACGAAGCGACATGAAGTGCTGTAAATCCAGCACTATCTGTCATATTAATATTAATAGTGTCACTACTTTGTACCGCATAAACAATACCAGTATAATCATTGTTTTCAGCTAATTGAATAAGATTTTGAGTATGATTTATAGTAGGAGTAAGTAATAGTAATAATAATAATATTTTTTTCATAGAATTCTCTTTATTTAATATACAATATATTAATATAAATTAGTATCTTCTATAGATGTCTTGTCTATAAAATTGATTGTTAGAAAGTTCTGGGCTACTAAAGAGCATGTCTATAGTGTTATTGCCTGTGTAAAGCCAACGACTAAGTATTCCAGCAAGTTTGAGTTTTAATTCTTTATATAGTTTATCACCAGTGGTGTTTTTAATAAGAATCAAATTAACAAGCATTTGATTTTTTTCAGAGATAACTTGTTCTATAGCTTGGATATTTTGAAGATCTGCAAGAGAAGGAGTTTCAAGATCAGTAAAATTAAACAATTCAAGTTCTAATAATATTTTTTGTTGTAAGAGATCGGTGATTGCTGGGGCTAACTCTAAAGAATAGTATTCAATTTCTATTTCGAATTCAGCTATAGCAAGATTAATAAGAGTTTGTTCTTGTATAGGTAGCTGTTCAAAAATAGAAGGTAACATAGTTAGGGGTTTAGGGATGTTGTTGAAATCAGTGATATTAAAATCATTGATATTTTCGAAATATTCATAATCTATTTCTAGATTGTTTACATTTCCAAAATACTCATAATTCATGTAAGAATCACTAGTTGCGTGATTGCTGGTTGTTACTAATAACAACAGTATTAAAAAATTTTTGGTCATAATATTCTCCATAATAAAGCTTTTTGCTTTATTATAGATCGGAATATATTAAAAAAACCTATAGTTTTTTTTATTTTTTTTTATCTACTCACACTTTCGTAACGTTTTATCAATTCTTCAGTTAAAATTTCAGGGTCTTTAGTTGCAGTAGTTATTTTTTGTTGAATTTTAGTATTATAATTTTTATAAGTTTCTTGGAAAATTTCTTTCATCTTTGTAGTATGGTTATCCATGAGACTATAACTTTGCGTGCATAAGTCAAACAAAGCTGTATATGTTTCTAAAATTTCTTGAGATTTATTCCTATTTATTTGATGTTCTTGAATTAATTTTACTAATTCTCTTTCAAGATATTCAATTTGGACATCTAATAATATTTTATCTTTTCGGAAAGAATCTTGAAGGTCTCTAGTATCTGTTAATGCAGACGCTATTTCAGTATCAAAATCAAAAATAGCATGTTGATCAAATATTTGCATATGTCTTTGTTTACCTGAACTTTTTTGAGAAAACCAAAAAGTGAATTTTGCAGGATTTGGGCCTTTGCCTTTGCCTCTATGTCCTTCTCTATCTTTGCCTTTATGTTTACCGCTATCTTGGTCTGTATACTCATCTCTATTTCTATGCTGAGCAAAGGTAATATTTGTAGTTAAAAATAAAAAAAGTACAGTAATAATAAAAGTTTTGTTGTTATGCATGAATTATCCCCTACTGCTCTTGTTGATAATTAGAAATCAATGTGGTGTATATATAATTAGAATTAAAAGCATTCGCTCTTTCTTGTTCTAAAGCTTGAAGAGCAATCATCTGTTGGTTGTTGTTATATACAACGAATGTTCCTAAAGTAGATGCCACGAATAATAAAACCATAGCTGTCATCAGTGGTATTCTAGAAGACATATAGTAACTAGGGGTTTTGTTGATTAAAAATTCTGTTTTTGAATCTATAGCATCAAAATTAATAGTTTCGTTTTTCATTTTATTTAGTAGTTGGTCTAATTTATCTTCTCTTAAATCTGTTGTATTGGAATCCTTGGATTCATTTTTTATAGTATTAAATAATTGGTCTAATTTATTTTGGCTCATGATAGTCCTCCCATTTCGTCTTCGAGAATTTTTGTTAATTTTTCTCTGGCTCTGTGTCTCAGTGATTTTGCTGCTGTTAGCGACAAATTTAGTATATCTGCACATTCCTGAAAGGAACGTTCTTCTAAATCTTTTAGTATAATAATCTCTTGTTCCCTTGATGAAAGCTGATGTATTCCAGACCATAATTGTTCTAAAGTTTCGGATTGAACACTTTGTTGTTCAGGATTATAAACACTATCTGCAATATCTTCAATAGTATTTAATCCCAAAGTGATTCTTGCACGAGATTTCATATATTCTTTGTAAGCTGTATTTCGTGCTATTGTTACTGTGTAAGCAACTGGTGAATCCATTTGAGATACCTTATCCCAACGTTTCCAAACTTCTACAAAAGCTCTAGCTGTACTATCTTCTGCAAGATCCCTACTAGTTTTAGCTCTACATAAGCGATAAACAAGAGTTTTATTTTGTTCATAAAACTCTTCAAATGTCATATATTATTTACTCCAAATAACTTAATCCTATAATATATAAAGGTCAACATCAATGATATCGATTCATAATTTATAGTTTTATTTTATTTTATTTTATTTTTTGTTAAATAATTCTATTTTTATATATATTTAAGGCTCTATGGGTGGAACTTTATCGGATGACTCTGATTTGGGTTCTAAAGATTCTAAAAAATTTAATATTAAAAAGCTATCATTTAATTTAGCGATTTCATAAATAGAATGTTTTTGATCATTTTTTAATTTTAAATCAGCTTGTCTTGCAATTAACAATCGTAATATTGTAGTGTTATCAATGGCACTGGCTATCATTCCCGCAGTGCTTCCATCATTATTTTGTATGTCGGGGTTAGCTCCATAGAGTAACAAACAGTACGCTATAGAATTATATCCTCCAAGGGTAGCTCCCATAAGAGCTGTCCAACCTTGCTCATCACTAAGATCAGGGTTAGCTCCAGATTGAAGTAATGATCTAACAGCTTCGAGATTGCCATTTTTGCTTGCAGATATTAAAGAAGTCGTCCCTTCGCCATTTTGAAAATTAATATTACTAGTGTGGTGTAATAAGGATACTATGGTAGTATTGTCTACTAATTCACTAGCATAAAATAAAGGCGTTAGGTTATCAGGGTTAAGCACATTAACATCAGCTCCATTCTTGATTAAAAGAGTGGTGAGAATAGGATTATTTTGTTCTATAGCATAAAACAAAGCCGAGTACCCATATTTGTCCACACTATTAACATCAGCGCCTTTTTGTATAAGGAGGGATACTAAATTGTGATCATTATTCTGTATACCTAACATAAGAGCATTAATGCCGTTTTGATTTTGGAAATTAATATTTATTTCGTTATTAACAAAATATTTAATAAGGTTAACATGCCTGTATTGAATAGAAAGCATCAATAAAGAACATCCCTGATCATTAGTTATCTTTTGTAATTGATCTGGGGACGATTGTTTTTGAATTTCTTCAAGATCTCCTGCCATAATATAATTAAATATCATAATATTATTTGTAGTAGAACTATGTATAATATTAGAGGGTGAAAATAATATGGTACCTTGTAAAAATATGTAAAATATTAAAAACAAAATATTCCTCTTTTAATTTGACAATATATTTTTAGTTTGAATCTTGTTGTTTTATTAATTTTTTAGTAGCCTTATCTGTAGGTAAAATAATATCTTGAATAGTGATACCTTGTTTAGTTTTTATGGTAAGATCAGCTTTATGGGCTATTAATAATTTAGTAATTTCGATATTTTGCTTACCAATAGAAAGAAAAATAGGGGTAATTCCTAAGTTGTTTGCTAAATTGGGATCAGCACCTTTTTCTAGTAAAAGCTGTGCTGTAGATGTTTTGCCCAAGGCACTAGCTATAGATAATAAAGAAGTTTGTGTAGTAAGAACAGTTGAATTAATATCGGCACCTTTGTCTATAAATAAACTAAGTATTGCCGTGTACCCTTTTGCAACTGCTTCAAATATAGGAGGCAGTCCATTAGGCATAGGCTTGTTAATATTAGCTCTATGCTGTATTAATAATTCTACAATTTTTGTGTGACCATTTTTGGTTGCCAAATGAAGAGCCGAAAGTCCCATTTTATTTTCTGAATTTACCTGCATAGGATGAGTTAGGAATAGGGCAACAAGCTTGGTATATCCTTGTTCACTAGCAATCATTAATGCTGAATTTCCACTATTATCTTGCGTATTAAGAAAAGCCTCAGCATTGATTAAATATTTTGCAATCTCTAGAGAATCATCAGTGGTATACATAAGAGGAGTTCTATAGAGGTAATCTCTACTATTAATTTCTTTTGGATTTTTAGTGAGTATCTTTTTGGCAAGATCAATGTTATTAGATTGAACGGCATCAAAAAGAGTTGGTTCTATTACAACAGCAGTATTAGTTTGTGTTGGTGAAATTCCTATAGGATATAGACTAGGGAAGTTTGATATTTCTTGAGCATGGTTAAAATTTGTAAGTGCTATCATAGCAA
>CAMRBT010000126.1 GCA_947040475.1 uncultured Brevinema sp. | reverse complement strand
CCTTGCCTTATAAAAAAAAGTTGAGTATCTTTGTACTACTATAAAAAACAGGAGGAATCATGAAAAACATTATCGTTCTCTTAACAATGCTCGTGCTAAAATGTGCTTTTATCCAACCCCCAGCAAAGCCCAACAACCCATTTTTTAACGATATAAAAGGTAAAATTTACCACACTTGGGCATATGACGGAAGTCTTGTTTTTTCAGATATTTATACTGTAGAAAATGGTGGTGAAATTATTTTGTACCAAAACACGCACAATTCTCTTTCCTATATATATACCCATGTTAAGACTCTTTCTTCTAATAAAGCTATCTATCTCCAAGACAGTTCTGCTATTCCTGTTTATATAGCTTTAATTACAGAAAATAATGGACAAGACGTTTTTCAAGCATTCAATCCTAACACAGAAAATACCAATCAAATCAACTGGGACACCAAAATAAATCTCCTCAAAGCTATATAATAGAGATTTTTAAAATATTTGTATTGCACTATGGCAAAAATAATGGTATACTACTAATATAATACTCAGGAGTTTCATTATGTTAAACACACCATTATTTACTAATTTCCTCAAGTTATCAGAACCGCTTACTTTTTTGTTTTTAGGCGTGTTGATTACTTGTTTTTTCGTCATGAAGGTACTAGAAAAGAAAAAAGTATCTTTTTCTATACGCATGTTTGTGGGATTGATATTAGGTATATCCTTAGGATTCCTTATTCAAGTAGTCGCTCAATTCCCTGATACCGCAACGATAAAAGCTACCCCATGGATACAAGAAACGATCACTTGGTATGGATTGTTTGGATCTGCTTTTGTAGCATTTATCCAAATGCTAGTCTTCCCTATTATTATGGTATCACTAATTCAAGTAATTCTAACCTTAAAAAGTGATCTTAATATTTCTTCCTTAGTAAAACGTACTTTATTTTGGTTGATGTTTACCACAGGTATTGCTACATTGGTAGGGGTTACGCTATCTATTTTTACCAATCTCGGATCAAATATGATTGTTGGTCAAACTACTAGAAGTTCTCGTGAGGTAATCGATCTCGTTCAAGTATTCCTAAACCTCATCCCTCGTAATCCTATCAAAGCAATGAATGACAATAATGTTATTGCTATTGTTATTTTTTCATCTTTAGTGGGCTCATCAGCACGCATAATGCGTTCTAAAGAAAAATACAAACGTGTCTTAGATTTATTTGCAGATCTTATTGATGCTTTATACAGAATCGTAATGTCCATGGCAATGACTATTGTAAAATTCATGCCTTATGGTGTGATTGCTCTTATGTCTAGCACCTTAATATCTCACGGTACAACAGCTATGCAACAAGCATTATTATTCATCGTTTTAGTTTATGTAGCTTGTTTTTTAATGATGATCGTATATGCGATTCTTTTAATGTTCCACGGACTCAATCCTATCACCTTCTTCAAAAAAGCTGCCCCTGCTCTTTTAATGGGTTTCTCAAGTCGCTCTTCTGTAGGATCTTTACCAGTAACTATATCTACCTTAGAAAATGAACTTGGTGTTAATACAGGAACAGCTAATTTTGTAGCTTCTTTAGGTTCTACATCAGGAATGAATGGTTGTGCTGGTTATTTCCCAGGAATGGTTGCTATTATGATTGCAATTATGACGGGTGCTCCTATCGATGCAAGTTTTATCTTTATGGTACTTATTATTGCTATGTTAGGTTCTTTAGGAATCGCAGGTATTCCTGGCAGTGCTACAATGGCAGCCTCCATTATGCTCGCTGGAATAGGAATGAGTGAACATTTCCCTTTATTAGCTATTGTCCTAGCTATTGATCCTCTTATCGATATGGCTCGTACCATGAGTAATGTGAATGGAGCAATGATCTCCGCTATATGTATTGACAAAGAACTAGGAACTCTAGATATAGAAAAATATAATAGTTAATAAAAACATAAAAAAAATTAGTTCAAATTATCAGAATAAATTAAAATTATTAGAATAAAAGGAAATTAAATGAATTTAATTATTATTGGTGGCAATGCGATGGGTATGTCTACAGCTTCTCGTTTACGCAAAAATCACCCAGAAGCAACTATTACTGTCTTAGAAAAAGGAGATCTTGTTTCTTTTGGAGCATGTGGACTTCCCTACTATATAGGCGATGAGTTTAATAACCCTAAAAATATGATAGCTAGGTCTTTAGAGGCTTTTCAAAAAAGTAATATTAATGTATTACTACACCACGAAGCTACTAAACTTGACCCTATCAAAAAAACAGTAACTGTCTTAAACAATAAAACAGACACTACAAAAACACTCAGTTATGATAAAGTATTAATTTCTACTGGAGCACATCCTTTTATTCCAGAGATTGAAGGTATGGATCTTCTTGGTATTTTTACTCTCACTAAAATGCAAGACGGAATTCAGCTCAAAAAGGCGCTCCGTAATGCCAAAAGAATTGTTATTATTGGTGGTGGATTCATAGGATTAGAAACTGCAGAAGCAATGATACATCAAGAAAAAAGTGTTACCGTTATAGAAAGAGAAAGCCGTGTCAGTGGGCGTGTCTTTGATCCTGAAATGACAGAACATCTAGAAAAAAGTATCAAAGATGCTGGTGTCCAGCTACTCTTAGAAGAGACTGTCACTATGTTCAAAGGTAATGGAAATATACAACAAGTTATCACTGACAAAGGTGCTTATAGTGCCGACTTAGTTATTATTGCAACAGGATTTATTCCATCTACAAAATGGTGCAATGATATAGGCTTAAACATGCTCCCAAATGGAGCTATCATGATAGATGAATATTGTCAAACAAATCTTCCAGATGTATATGCTGGTGGAGATTGTGCTACTGTCAAACATGCTACCTTTAATCAAGATAGTTATATTCCTCTTGCTACCACTGCTAACAAATTAGGTCGACTCTTGGGTGATATTCTTGTAAACAAAGAAAAAAAATTCCAAGGTACTCTTGGTTCTTCAGCATTACGCTTTAAGGATTTTCAAGTAGGACGCACAGGACTTAGCGAACACGAAGCTAAAACATTAGGGCTGGATTATGCGACTAATTTTATCACTGATTACAATCACACTTCCTATGTGCCAAATCAATCAAAATTATTTATTAAGTTAGTCTATGATAAAAAAACAAGAGTCCTTCTCGGAGGACAAATTTGTGGAACTAAAGATGCTGTTTTGAGAGTCGATGTATTAGCGATAGCTGTTTTCAAAAAAATGACTGTAGAAGAATTGGGAATGATGGATTTTGTCTATTCTCCTCCCTTTGCCCGTACATGGGATGCTCTTAACATAGCAGGAAATACTTGTAAATAACAAGCTTATATAATTAATAAGATCAAGGAAAATTGATGAATTTAAACAACAGTACAACAAAAATATCTAAAGAACTATTAGATTTTGCCTTATCATCGGTAGTCCAAAGTCCTAATACTATTGAAGAAAATAGGAGAAAATTAATGAACCCAACTACTCAACAAATGCTAACAAGAGGAAGTATCAGAAAATTCGATGCTTCAAAACCAGTATCAAAGGAATTATTAGATCATCTTTTAACAGCGATGATTCAAGCACCTAGTTATGTCGGAGGACAACAGTTCTCTGTGATCGTAGTGCAAGATCCCGCTCAAAAAGAAAAAATATATGAATATACCATGCCTGCCTCAGGAAAAGGAATGACTTATATTCAACAAGCTCCTATCTTCTTGATCTTTGTGATGGATTTTAACAAAATCGAAACAGCAATGAAAGTAGAAAACACAGAAATACAAGTAACAGATTCCTTAGAAGCTCTTTTAATAGGAACGGTAGATGTTGGGATCTTAGTAGAAGCTTTCACGGTAGCAGCAGAATCTCATGGATTGGGTACTGTTACTGTTGGTGCTATCCGCAAATGTTCCGCACAAATTATAAAAGATTTCAATCTTCCTCAAAAAACATTCCCTATCGTTGGAATGGCAGTAGGTTTTCCAGCTGAAGGCGTACTTCCAAAAGTCACTCCTCGTTTGCCTTTATCAGGGATCATTCATTATGATACCTATAATGCTCAAGGGTTCTCTAATGTTCTCGCTGAATATAACGAAACGATGAAACAATTATATGCAAAAAGAGGAATAGAGCTATCTTGGACAAAACTATTATCTAACTATTACTCAAAGCCTATCTATAAAGATCTCACCGAAATATATAAAGGTCAAGGTTTTAAATTTTAATTAACATCAACATATAGTCAAGAATTTTTTCTTGGCTATATTTTTATAAAAGATTTTTATACAAAGAGGTATTTATGATAAAATCTATCGTACTAGCTGGTGGCTGTTTTTGGGGAATGGAAAAATTCTTCTCTCTGATAGATGGCGTTACCCATACAGAAGTAGGCTATGTCAACGGCAACAAAGACAACGCCACTTATGAAGAAGTATGTAAACACAATACAGGTCATGCAGAAGCTATAAAAGTAGACTACGACACGACCAAAGTCAATCTCTTAGAATTGTTAGACTTTTATTATAAGGTCATTGATCCCACTTCACTCAACAAACAAGGCAATGACACAGGCGT
>CAMRBT010000125.1 GCA_947040475.1 uncultured Brevinema sp. | reverse complement strand
ATTCTTTGTGCATATATTTCTCCAAATATAGTTATTAATAATATTAAGTATATAGAGTATTATACATTATAGAAAATATATAGTCAACATCTATTGATATTATTTATTTTAATGAGAAAACAATATAAAAATATCATGATAGGATAATAGAAATAAAATTTTATATTATTAATAATAATACCGAATTATACATATAAGAATTATTTTTTATATTACGTATTTAATATTTAAGTGCCTATAAAACAACAATTCAAATATAATATAATAGGCAGTCTTCTAAGAGTATAGGACAAATAGATTGACTAAAGCTCATTTTTTTGTTATAATTTGTTGAATTCTGTTTTAGAATTCTTAATCTATGAGGGAGAAATATTCACAAATATTCACGATATTTGTATGTCATTATTATATTATTTTTTATTAAATCTAAAACTAATAGAGGAAAGAAATGCGAAAATATTTATTATTTATTTATTTGATTTTTGTATCATGTTCTCAAACATATATAGAAGAAACACAAGACGCTGTTTCTATCAACACTAGGGTATCTTATGATACTTTAGATACAGGAGTTTTAATTGAGTGGGATACTCAATGGGACTTTGCAAGAGTAGAAATATCAAAAGGAACAGAAGCTAAAGAGCTATCTGTTTTAGAAGATAATCTTGCTCAAAACACATGGCTAGATACAGAGAGTATACCTGGACAAGAATATTACTATAAAATAATAGCTTATAATTCTAAAAATAGAATAATAGGTCAATCTGATGTCTACAAAGGACTACGTGCTTATAGACCTTACGATCAAATAACTACGCCTAGTAACTTAAAAACACATTTTGCAAAATATACAGATAGAATTGAAATCTATTGGATAGGTGATGAACATGATGTTTTTAGAGTATATAGATCTGCTAATCTTAGCGATACTCCTAAAGAAATAGCAGAATTGAGTTTTGATCCTTCAGAAGAATTAAAATACAGTGACAATGATGTAGAATCGGGCACAAGCTATTTTTATACAATATCATCTGTGGGTAAAAAAGCAGATAATACCATAGCTGAAAAAATGTCTGAAGGTTCACCATTAGAAGGTTCTGCTAAAACAGCTCCTAAAGGGACAAAAACTAGTACGATTATTGGTGGTATTGAACTTGCTTGGGATGATGATAATATTTCTGAATATTATGAAATCTACAGATCAGAAACAGAAATAGATGAAGATTATAAATTAATCGTGCCTTTTGTAAAAGAAGAAAAATATAGTGATAAAAACCTTCCTAATATCACAGGAACGTATAAGGATGGAACATTTTCTTATCCTTTATATTACTACAAAATCAAAGCATTTTCTAAAGGACAAGCATCAGGATTTAGTGATCCAATATCTGGATATGCTATTGACCCTGCAGATTATTTATCAGCACCAGAAAATTTTACTGTTGCCATAGATAAATCAATCTACCCTTACAAATTAAACTTCTCTTGGGATGCTGTTGGCAACGATAGCACTACTTATCGTTTGTTTAAAATTGATGGAAAGGGTATAACCAATATTCTTTTTGATGATATAACTACTTTAACACATACTATACCTAATGAAGAGTTTAATACTCAATGGGAGTATATAGTACAAGCTATTAATAATGATATAGGTGGTTTTCCTGGAGATTTAGCTTCTAAAAACTATGCAAGCTCAACCCCAGCACCTCCAAAGGTGTTAACAATTTCTACTAATGCTCGTATTTATGAAACTAATGTTACAATGCCTAATACAGAAACACATATTTATTGGAATAAAAAAGGTGATAAAACCTCTGTAACTGGTGTTGTTAAAGAAGAATGGCACGTTACTTCCAAAGTGGGAAACATAGATTTAATATGGGATAAACAAGTGCCATCGGAGTTTGTGGCTTATTATACTATCTATAAAAGAAAACAAGGCGAAACAGAATTTAAAAAAATAACTAATGTAGATACCTTGACACATTCAGATAAATTATTTACCCCAGAAGAATATAAAGGGGCTACAATAGGTGAAAATTTTGTATATCCTCTTTATGAATATCAAATCACAGCAACTTTTGGAATAGATGAAAGTGCTCCTTCTGCACTGTTAGTGGGATCAGCAATCGATCCTAGTGATATTTTACCAGCACCTGACTATGTTGCTATACCTTTTCATTGGGCGGATGGTACTGGTTTTGGTCAATGGAATTCTATTTTTGGTATCCCTAGAGCAATGTCTTTTCTTCAAGGGGCTGAATCTCCTAAAGGGATAGATAAAGTTGTTTCTAATAAAGTAACTTTGAATGCTATGTATCTTACATGGGGTGAAGTTCTTAGTGAAAATTTATCTTCTTATAGAGTAAGGTATGCTCAGGGGACTAATAGAGAAGAATGGTGGGCTCCAAAAGAGTACAATGCTTCTACAAAAAACACCCATGTTTATATTAATAATGAAGAAGCTGAAACTGGATTGTATTTGTTTGGGGATCTTGGGGGATATGTCAAAAACAGTGCCTCCTTTGATGTAGGATCTGTTAATGCTAATGCAGGGAATGTGCTTGGTGATGTACGTGGGATTTGGTTTGATGAACCTGATGCTACACCAGCTCATTACTAAATAAACTATAATAAGTATTCAAGAGACTATGATAAAAGTTATTAATAACTTTTATCATAGTCTCTTTATATTTATCGAATAAACAATATACAAACACAATTATTTTTTATGTCAACTGTATCTAAAACACTATTATAATACACTTTAATATAAAATTATCCATAAATCGATTGACTAAAATCTGTTTTTTTGTTATAATACATTGAATTCTATTTTTTTTTGAATTCTTCAAATTTGTAAGGGAGGAATATCCACAAATACATTTTAAGATATTTGTACGTTTTTATTATATTTTTTTTATTAAAATTTAGAATTAATGAGGAAAACAATGCGAAAATATTTATTTTTTATTTATTTAATTTTTGTATCATGTTCTCAAACATATATAGAAGAAACACAAGACGCTGTTTCTATCAACACTAGAGTGTCCTATAACACTTTAGATACTGGGATACACCTTGATTGGGATACCCAATGGGACTTTGCAAGAGTGGAGATATTAAAAGGAACAGAAGCTAGTGAGCTATCTGTTTTAGAAGATGATCTTGCTCAAAATACTTGGCTAGATATAGAAAATATACCTGGAAAAGAGTATTACTATAGAATAAGAGCTTATAATTCTAAAAACAGAATTATAGGTCAATCCGATATTCATAAAGGATATAGATCTTATAGATCTTATGATCAAATAGTCAGACCTAGTGACTTAAAAACGGATTTTGCAAAATATACGGATAAAATCGAGATCTATTGGATAGGCGATGAACTAGATGTTTTTAGAGTGTACCGCTCAACTAATGCTGATGAAGCCCTTACAATGATAGCAGAAGTGAGTTTTGATTCTTCTGAAGAATTAAAATATAGCGACTTTGAAGTTGAACAAGGAAAAATCTATTATTATAAAGTATCGTCTGTAGGTAAAAAGGCAGACAATACAGTAGCTGAAAAAATGTCTGAAGGTTTACCTTTAGAGGGTTCCGCTAAAATTGCTCCCAAAGGGGTAAAAACTACTACAAAGATTGGTAGCATAGAACTTGCTTGGGCTGATGATAATATTTCTGAATATTATCAAATCTATAGATCAGAAAAAGAAAAAGATGAAGATTATGAATTAATTGTTCCTTTTACAAAAGAAGAAAAATATATTGATAAAAATCTTCCTAATATCAAAGGATCTCATATAAATGGTTCATTTACTTATCCTTTGTATTACTACAAAATCAAAGCATTTGCTAAAGGACAAGAGTCCGGATTTAGCGATCCAGCTACTGGATATGCTATTGATCCTGCAGATTATTTATCAGCACCAAAAAATTTCACTGTTGCTATAGATAAATCTTCTTTCCCTTACAAATTAAATTTCTCTTGGGATGTCATCAATGATGATAGTGTTGCGTATCGTTTGTCTAAAATTGGTGGAGATGGTGTTACTAATATTATGTTTGATAATACGACCTCTCCAACTCATACTATCTCTAATGAAGAGTTTAATACTCAATGGGAGTATATAGTACAAGCTAATAATAATAATGCGGGTGGCTTACAAGGAAAGACAGCCTCTAAGTTTTATACAAGTTTAACACCAGCTCCACCTATAGTAAAAACAAGTACTACTAATATGCGTACTTTTTTAACGAACATTCAAGATGTAGAAGTTGTATCTCGTGTATATTGGAACTGGGGTCGAAATGAAAATGTCGGGACTACTAGACTAGAATGGCATGTTACTTCAGAAACTGGAAATATAGATATAACATGGGACAAAAGAATGTTTTATGAAGACATTTCTCATTATACTGTATACAGAAGAAGACAAGGTGCAACAAAATTTGAAAAAATGACTAACACAGATACTCTAGTATATTCAGATAAAAAATTTACTCCAGATGAATATAGAGGATCTGGATCAAGAGATAATTTTGTATATCCTTTTTATGAATACCAAATTACTGCTACTACTGGTGGGCAAGAAAGTGCTCCTTCCTCTTTGTTAGTTGGATCAGC
>CAMRBT010000124.1 GCA_947040475.1 uncultured Brevinema sp. | reverse complement strand
TTTGCTGGATTACATAATTTATCAATAAATGGAATTAATATGTTAGAGCTTAATAAGGCAAAGGATACCCCTTCAGGGAAGGAAAATACTAAGCGAATAGAAGTAACAATACTCACAAATAATAGAGAATAAAGAACTTTTGCTTGTATCGTACGAGGAGAGCTTACAGGATCAGTTTCCATATAAACACAACCTAGTAACGCTCCACCTGCTAAAATCCATATTAAAGGATCTCCTGCAAAAAAGCCTAAAGGCCCTATTCCCATAGGTCCAAGACGAGTAGCGCCAAAAACCCAACCAAAAACACCCATTAAAAAAATAATGAGTACGGGAACAAGAGGACTTATTACTCTTGTGATCACTAAATAAGTTAAGCCTAATAAGATAGCTAGTTTAGAAGTTTCTCCTAATGTTCCTGGCATATTTCCCATAAATAAAGTCCAATGATCAAAAAATTCAGAAGGAGCATTCATGCCTTCTGGCATTACGCCACTTTTGTACCAATTTTTAACTGTTTCTAAATAGGTAGTACCTGAAAGAACATCATAATTGGTATTTAATTCTGTAGAAAATGAATAGGGTGCATAAGCAGGTTGAGACGAGGCGACCTTGTCATAAAAAGGTAATTGTTTTACATCTCTAACAAAAGTATAGAGTGTAGCTTCCCAATATGTTAGCCCAGCATGTTCCATTAAGTTTGGAATTGTTGGACGAATTGCTGTTGCCCACAATCCCGGAAAACCAGCAACAGGTAATAATCTACCTACAACAGCAGGGTTAATAGGATTAAATCCAACCCCACCAAAAATTAGTTTACCTACAGCAATCCCAACAATACAAGTGAGTAAAAGGGGATATAATCCCAAACCAGGTCTCATATTTATAGAAATAACCAAGCCTGTTGCAATAGCAGTAAGATCACCTAAAGTGGATTCTTTTTGCATAATTTTATTCAACACAAATTCTGTTGCCATTGAAAAAATCACACAAGCTACAGCAGTTCTTACCATAGCTAAACCAAAGAAATAAATTCCTGAGGTGATTGGAAACATTAATGCAATAATAAAATGTATCATCATTTTTCTGCTCAGCTTTTCCTTATCTGCATAAGGAAATTCCCGTAGTATTTGATCTGAATATGTAGCAGTAGCCATATATCCTCCCTATATTCAATATTTTCGTTATTTTTTATTGTTTTCTTTTTAACCAAGCATCATTAGCTTCTGTTAACAGTGCATCATTGTCACGCTCTATATAAAATATAGAATATTCTTGATCCCTATCTAAATCTATTAATAATTCTTTTGCTTTTTTAGTCCCCATTGATAAAAATGTAGTAGCTAACAAATCTGTTTCTTCTGCCTTACCTTTTAGGACAACACTGACTGAGGCAAGATTGTGCGTAACAGGTCGGCCTGTTTTAGGATTAAAAATATGATGATATTTTTGTCCATCTACTTCAAAGAATTGTTCATAATCTCCTGAAGTTGCAATAGCCTCTCCATCATATAAGGCTATAACCTCTGCTACCTCTTGTCCATTAGGATTGCGTATTCCTACTCTCCAAGGTGTTCCATCTGGTTTTTCGCCATAGACTTTAACATTACCACCAGCATTTACAAAACCTGCATTAATATCAGTAATATCTTTGAGCATATCTACCGCAACATCTACCGCATAGCCCTTAGCAATAGCACCTAAGTCTAGTTGAACACCATTTTGTAATAAAATACCATTATTGGTAAAAATAATATTATCCATTCCTACATGTTTTAGTGTATCTTTTATCTCTTGATCTGTTGGTATTCTTTTTTCTTCGTCTTGAAGGTAGAAACCCCATAAACGAATAAGAGGATATACGGTAAGATCAAAAGCCCCATCACTTTGTTGATTTATTACTTTAGAACGAGCAATAAAATTAGATACTGTTTGGAATGTCTCAGGATTTACATCCTTTGAAATAAATCCTTCTTTGTTCAGAGTGGCTACAAAGCCCTCTCCAGTAGCAGAAAGATCATACTCTAGATCATCTAAAGTATCCCAAATATTATTAATTTTGGAGTTTAATAAAAATTTTGGTGTATTAGAATAAACTAAGATATCAAAGGAAGTATACATTAATCTTTTTTGATACACATATCTTTTAGATTCTGTTGAGGAACACATATTTAAAAATAATATGGTACAAAAAATCAAAGAGATTTTATATGTTTTTTTCATGTAGATTCCTTTCACTAAATAATTTATAATACTTGTATAATATTATAAATTATATTTTCATGAATGTAAAGCTTTTATAAAAAACTATCTCTTAATTGCAAGTTATATATGCAGTAATAAATTTTTCCAAAAAGTGTTTTTATCCGATTTTTTGATTTCTTTTAATTGATTATAGATTTTATCTTCTATTTGTCTGTCTGTTTCTGTTAATTCTTTTTCTAAATATTTGTCATAAGTATTTGCTTCTACTTCAAAATGAAAGCTCGTTAAAATGTAATATCCTTTACCATAACTACCAGATACAGCTGCTACTTTATTATTGGAATAGGTAGCCAATATCTCCTCAGCTTTAGCACCTAAAAATTCAGGGCCTCCATGATAATAACTATAAAATTTTTCGTCATTACTTTGAGGAAGAATTACTTCTACAATAGATTTGGAATTACTTTGCTCATTATAATAAACACCATTCGTTAGTTCTGTTAAAGAACCCTTAGCTTGACCAGAAAAAAAAGATAACTCTCTTTCTCCTATGATAGAATAGCCCTCTCCTGTGAAGTCAATAGCACTACATCCATAATAAGCACCAGCACAAATACCCAAATAAGTCCCACCTTGCTGAACAAACTCTTTGATTTTTGTGTTGCCTTGCCCATTTAATTTTTTACAATAAGCAAGATCTGCCCCACCAGGAATGATAAGAGATCTGTATGGAGATAGATCTTCATTAATAATAAAATTACTATTGACATATTTGATTTCTTTATGAAATTTTTTTAGAATAGTCCCTAAATTATATACACCTATTTCGCCCACTCCCTCGTCATTGTATATTAAAATCACCAAACCACCTTCGTCAATCAAAAAATAATTAAGTTGACAACACTGTTAAACTATATTATAATAGGTTTCTAAAAAAGATCAACTTATAAAATCACAAAACAACAGAAATGAAATATTTTAGGAGTATTCTATGTCAATACAAATCATTCAAACTAAAACTCAAAAGTTTTTTACTACTCACAAATCAACACTTACTTTTTTAACAAAAACTATTGTCGGATCAGCAATCATGGCAATTTCTGCACAAATTACTATCCCACTTCCTTTTGTGCCTATCACAGGTCAAACATTAGGACTTATTATTGTAAGTTTATCCATGGGATCTAGAGCAGCTGTTGCTTCTATTATCTTATATCTTACAGAAGGTGCATTAGGTTTACCAGTTTTTGCCTTAGGTACAAGTAGCATCGCTATTCTTTTAGGACCATCAGGTGGGTATCTTTGGGGATTCATTCCAGCAGCTTTTGTCATGGGACTTTTTGCAGACAAAGGGGCTACAACTTCTTTTGTTAAATCTGCTATCGCTGGTACTCTCGGAACACTTATCACCTTTGCTTTTGGTCTTGCTCAATTATCTCTTTTTGTCCCTATGAATGAGCTCCTAGCTATTGGTTTATATCCATTTGTTCTTGGTGGCATTATCAAATGTGTTCTTGCAAGCCTCACCATCCCAACAGTTTATCGTTTTTTCCAAAAATAGGAACTTCGTTCCCTTTACTATAGCTATTCATTATTGTTATTCATTATAAAAAACTTCGTTCCATTTACTAAAACTGTTCATCATCGTTATTCATTATAAAAAATCATTAAAAAATAAAAGCTCTTATCAATAATACGATAGGAGCTTTTTATATACTTATAGCCATTGACTTTCTAATCTAAATAGTATACACTATTCTAAATAATATATACTATAAAATTAATTAATTTACTTAAGGAGTAATAAATGAAAAAAATTATGATTTTGGGACTAATGCTTGCTATGACAGCATGTTCCAATGAGCCAACAACAAGTCCAGAAACAGGTCTAGAAAATCTAGTGAGAGATATTTTATTTGCTTCAATAAAAAAATCTTATATAGCATACGGTGGAACAACAAAAATTTTACAACAGTCTGGTGGGGATTTTACTGGAATAACATCCGTAGAAACAACTACTATTGACGCTTTAAATTTTTCTATGCCTGTGAATGGCTCAGAAAAAGTAGAGTTTGAATATGTAGATGTTCTAGATGATGCTTGGCTAATTTATAAAGCTACCTATAAAGATACTGTAAGATATACAGCTTTTATGAGTGCTGGTGCTGACGGAAACTCTCTTATGATAGAAGCGGAACCATCCATAGGAAAATTCAGAGTTAATAAAGCTGATATTAAGCCTACAATAACTCCAGAGGGTTACTATCAAGGATCTGGGTTTCTCGACCCTCCTACAAGACAAAATTCACAAGATTCATCTATTATTGAAATGACAGCTACTAAAGCATCTAACTAATAGATTTTACTCATAATAATCATATAAAAAATAAAAGCTCCTATCAATAATACGATAGGAGCTTTTTATATTGTTATATGTTTAT
>CAMRBT010000123.1 GCA_947040475.1 uncultured Brevinema sp. | reverse complement strand
AGGTGCTCCTTTACGGATAGCTTCCATTTGAGTTGTGACGTGTGCTAACACACAAGTTTGAGTTGGAATATTCCATTTTTGTTTTACTTCTTCAAAAGTGTTTAATACTCTTGTAACACTATCGACAGTATCATCTACAGGGTTTAAGCCTATAAGAGCATCGCCAGCTCCAAAAGATAGACCATCGTATACAGAGGCTAAAATACCATCTATATCATCTGTTGGATGGTTTGGTTGAAGACGAACAGACAAAGTGTTTTCTAAACCAATGGTTGTATTACATGTTGCTGTAACTCGAATTTTTCTTGCCCCAACAATTAAATCTAAGTTGGACATAAGTTTTGTTACTGCGGCAACCATCTCAGAGGTTAGACCTCTCGAAACTCTACTAATATCGGCATTTGTTGTATTTTCATCGAGAATCCATTCTCTCAATTCAGATACAGACATGTTTTTAATTTCATCATAAATGCGTTTATTAATATCATCTTGAATAATTCTAGTTACTTCATCTAGCTCATAAGGAACCGATGGGCTATTGTACAAATCCGATAGTAGTATATCTGATAATACTATCTTAGCAGCTACTCTTTCTTCGGATGTTTCTGCTGATAATCCAGCTAGCTGATCTCCAGATCTTTCTTCATTAGCCTTTGCTAACACTTCTTTGAGTGAGTTAAAAGAATAAACTCGCCCATACAAAGAGGTTTTTAAGTTCATATGTCCTCTCCTTATTTTTTATTTATTGAAAATTAAACTTTTTACAACAACAGGTACAACGCTTCCTTGATGCAAGGGCATTCCTATATCCATAAAGTCTCCATCTTGAACTTTAATACTGTCTAAGACAATAAAAGGAAAAGATGATTTACTTTGTAGAATTTGACCTACTGCTTTTGCAAAATCATTTTCTATTACTATTGTTAATATTTTATTAGTTTGTTGTAATTTTTCTGTAGATTTTAAGATAATATCAGCAAATTCTTTTAGTTTATCATAACTTTGATATTCTCTAAATTCAAAACCTAAAACAAGCCCCTGAAGAGAATCATCCCAGTTCCATTCTATTTTTTGTTGTATTGTTTCTATTAATTTTTGAGAAGGATATTGTTCCTCTAAATGAGAAAATTTTATTACAGGTAAATTTTTAAGAGGTAATTTTTCTTCTCTAATATGTACAGTAGAACCACTTAGGCTTGCGGTAAAAGCTCCTGCCCCAATGACTGTCGCTCTAATAGTTTCTAATGATTGAGCTAGGGGTTTTGGAAAATAAGCACGAAATGCCTTACCTAAAATAATTCCGATATCATCATACATAAAAGGGTTGTGGTGTGTAATTTCATTATAAACGGCATCTGCAACA
The DNA here is from genome assembly GCA_947040475.1 of uncultured Brevinema sp. Taxonomy (GTDB): domain Bacteria; phylum Spirochaetota; class Brevinematia; order Brevinematales; family Brevinemataceae; genus Brevinema_A. Next base: position 3,291 of record CAMRBT010000123.1, on the reverse strand, counting down.
CCTCCAGAAACCATTATCTGAGAGATATTGTGTTTGTCTTTTAGAAGATGATCCGTTAGTATCAATCCTAATTCTGGACTAGCATTTTTTAGTCCTAAAGCTTCAGCTAGTAGTTCCACATATTTTTTACATAATATTTCTATTTCACTAAGTGAAGCTATTTCACCTACTGATAAAGATAAATTTAATTTTTTACATAATTCTTGGGTTTTAGGAGCAATATAATTGATCTTTAAAGATCCTTTATCAAATTTAATTTGACGTCCACCTATGTCTAAACAAGCTGTATCAATAGGTACTCCATCATCAAAAAGAGCAATATTTGAAGTGCCGCCACCTATATCAATATTTGCGACGATACATCTTTTTTCTTTTGATAAAGCTGCTGCTCCAGCACCTCTACCAGCTATAATTCCTTCTAAATCAGGTCCTGCCGTTGCAACAACAAAGTCGCCTGCTAACTCACCTAAGGCATGAGCAACTTCTTGAGCATTATCTTTACGAGAGGACTCGCCTGTAATTATCACTGCACCCACTGTAATATCTTTTGGTGCAATTCCAGCTTCTTTATATTCTTGTTGGATAATGGTAGCTAAGGCTACACTATCAATGACAGAGTGATTGATTAAAGGAGTAAAATAAATCTTACTTCTATATATAATCTCTTTATCTGTAATGTTAATTTGTGGTATTCTTGAAATTGCAGCTTTATTTTCTATGGTTAATCGACTAAAAATAACTTGTGAGGTTGTAGTTCCAATATCTATACCAACACTTAGTATTTGACTTTTCAAAACAATACCCTTATTTTTTATTTGTGTACTTATCTATTATATTTTTTAATCTTTGAATACTCTCAGGATCGTATATAGATATTTCGTAACATTCATCAATACCAGCTTGATTTAAGAGTGCTCTACATTTTTCGATATCCTGTTTATCACCAATATCTGTTTTTGTTATAATTCCTATATGTTTTTTATTAGGAAACATACTTATAAAATTGGGAGGAATGTAGATGTTATCAAATTTACAAGGAACAACTACCCCTATTATACTATATTCTGCAACTAATACTTGAAAACGACAAAAGAACAAACGGTGTTCTATGTATTCGCCAGGAGTGTCTAAGACATCTCCTATGTATTCGGGTACTACTGTTTTGTCTACAAGTACGTCTTTTTTACCTTCTAATAAGTTAGCCAGTGTTGACTTACCAACACGTTGAGGACCAAGTAAAACTATTTTTTTCATATTATGATTTGGTTATGGGAGCAATACTAAAGCCCATCGTATTTTGTAAAAATTCATTTACTTCTCTAATGGCTACTTCTACATCAGATACTAAGCCCACAATAATCAATGATCCATTAAAGCGATCTAAAAAACCAATTTCTATATTTGCTACTTTTAATACAAGATCAGCTGCTATGATAACTGCCTCACTAGGTGTGATAGTCATAATACCAACAGATTTACCAGAATGTTCTGTTAAACCTACTTTTTGTAACATAGAAACATCAGGTCTTGCTATCACATGAGCCAAAGTAATTTGCTTACCTGGTACATATTCTTGAATAATTCTTTGTTTAGGGCTGTTATTATCCATTAAATTTCCTATCTTATAAAATGTTTACACTTTAATAAGTACTATATTATATATTTATTATTCAGTTGTGTCAAATGATATTTTAAATTTTTAAGAAATCCATCTATTTTAGATGATATTATTATTAATATCATCGTGATTTTAAGATAATTATATCAAATATAAGATATGTTTTAAATAACATTTTTGCTTATATCTTTTTATAGTAAGCAATTATACTTTTATAAAAAATAAATTAAAATAACTCTCTATAATAGTGTATAATAGAATAAAATGAATTGCAAGATTTTAACACAATATTTTAGAAAAAATTTCTTTAAAGTCTTTGTACTAATCAAATAATCTAATTTATTATACAGTAGCGAAAATTTTACTACTGTATAATAACTCTATCTAAGATCAATTCAAGCTCATCAACAAAAAATTCTAATTGATATTCTATTTTTCGGCACCTGCTTCTAATAGCATTCCTACAATTTCTACATGTTCATTAGATGTTGCCCATTCTAAGGCCGTCTTCCCTTCAAGATCTTTAGCATTAACATCGATACCTAATTTTATAAGATATTTTGCTGTTTCTAGATATCCATTGAACGAAGCAAACATCAAAACATTCTCTTCATTGTTGTTCGTAATATTAATATCAGCCCCAGCAACAATGAGTGCTTTTAGTATTTCTAAATGTCCGTTAAATGCTGCTAGTATCACCGCTGTCTCGCCAGTCTTATTTGGACTATTGACTCTAGCTTTAGCCTTTAAAATCATTCTCACAGTTTCTAAATGTCCCCCACTAGAAGCCCACATCAAAGCAGAATTACCATCGATATCTTTGGCACTGACATCAGCTCCAGCAACGATAAGGGTTTTGACGATTTCGGCATATCCTTTTTCTGAAGCCAATATCAAACCAGTACTTTCATCATCTTCTGTTCTAGTATTGAGATCAAAACCATCTTCCACAAGATTTTTTACAGTTTTTGTTTTTCCCTCTTCGCAAGAGCTAAACCATGATCTTTTTATTTCACTCATTATATATTTCCTTTTTATGACTTTGTTTTTATTTTATTTAAATAACTTCAATTAAGCTAAAGATTTTAGCTAAAGATTTTAGCTTAAAAAATCTTCTCTCATCGGTGTGAAAATATCTAATAATTCCCCATCTTCTAAGCAAGTAATTCCGTGCATGAGGTTGGGGGCTATATAGAGAGAATCCCCAGCATTACAGATAATTTTTTTATCTTCAAGAGTAAATTCTATCTTTCCTTTTAAGATATAAGTTGTTTGCTCGTGTGCGTGTTGATGTAGAGGTCCTACGACACCTTTGTCTATCATTAGCTTTACTATCATCAAAGTACCACCATGAGCTAGCACTTTTCTACTTAGTCCGGGTATCATCTGTACTATGTCACTATCTTTTTCTTCAAAATGTATTTTTTCCATGTTAATAGTCCTTTTATAAAATTTTGATTTTTTAGCAGTAATTTTTCTACTCTTTAATGTCTAATTCTGCCATTTGTCGCTTATATTCTTTTTTGAGTTGAAACTTTACGATAAGATACAAGGTCGACAGCGTCAATGTATAGATCACATATACCCAAATAGCAATATATCCACTATCTATATGCACCTGTGGAAATAATGATGTGAACACTAAATATAAGATTAATCCTGGTATATTGTAG
>CAMRBT010000122.1 GCA_947040475.1 uncultured Brevinema sp. | reverse complement strand
TGTGCTAAAACTTGGATATTACTAGCGTATGCCATTTCAATTTTTTCAAAAACAACATCTCTTTCAATAGCTGGGTAACCTACATAGTCAGCATTGTGTCCATGAGGAGGTACAACATAAGGTCTATCTCTCCATGCGGTTTTTCCTTGAGGAGAACCATCTAAGCTGATCTTCATCCCACCTACACGAAAGCGTCCCTTATATTTATGACTAGCTTTTAAAATAGATTTAGGAGCCATAAAGATATCTGGATAAGATACCACATCTATAGGCAATAATCTTAAAAATCCTAATACTTTCATTACTAAGACTTGCTCTTCACTAGATCTACCTTCTTGGACTGTTGTATATCCAAAAGAAGTCATAAGGTCAACACCACTCAAAAACATTTTTGCAGCAAATATTGGAGAAAATTTAGCAACTTTATAAAAAGAACTTATATGTATCGTTTCGTCTAAAACACCATTTGGTTCTTGACTGCCTTCTACTCTCTGAATAACGCCTCCAGCAGGATCTTGACTATTAGAATCTATCGCTAAAAATTCTAAAGCTTTACTGTTTGCAACCCCTATATGCCCAGATTGATGCATAAGATATACAGGAATATCTGGAAAAACTTTGTCAAGATCAAATTTATTTGGGTGTCTTTGTTCTTGTAATTGAGAATCGTCATAGCCAAAGCCCACAACAAAACCTATCTCTTTATAAAGATCAGGATTTGTTTCATAATATTTTTTTAATTCTGACAAAAGATCATCGATGTTATTAACAGAACCGTCTGGTGCTGGATAAAGATTAGCCGCAACAGATTGCATAGCCACACCAAAAACATGACTGTGAGGATCTATAAATCCAGGTAATAGTGTTTTATTACTGAGATCTATAAATTTAGTTTGCTTATTAGTGTAGGCATAAAGCTCATCTAAAGAACCTACTGCTAAAATTTTACCTTTAGTAACTGCCAAAGCTTTAGCCTCAGGCATGTTGTCATTCATGGTAAGAATAGTCCCATTATGATATATTGATTCTGCTTTAGTGCTATCACTACAAGATACAACTAATAAACTAAACACAATTAAAAACAAATTTTTCATTCAAAACTCCTATATATATATTATACTAAAATCATTAATATAGCAAGAAATCAAAAAAAGTCTAAACAAATATTGCTTAGACTTTTTTATTTTTTAATTTAATAATTTAAGCTTTTACACGCTCAATATACCTATCATCTCTCGTATCAACTTTAACAATTTCGCCAACATTGACGAATAAAGGAACTTGTATAACTGCACCAGTTTCTAAAGTTGCAGGTTTTGACCCACCACTAACGGTATCGCCTTTAAGTCCAGGATCTGTTTCTGTGATTTGCAATTCAACAAACATTGGGGTATCAACAGCAATTACTTCATCTTGATAGATTTTTAGGTCTACTAAACCTTGTTCTTTTAAATAACGAACAACATCACCAACAATATTACTTGGTACGGAATATTGTTCATAATTTTCTTGATCCATAAAAATAAAATCTGTGCCTTCTTTATAAAGAAATTGAGCGTCTCTGTTATCAACACGAGCTTGTTCTACAGAATCTCCACCACGAAATACTCTATCAAGCATATTGCCTTTAATAATACTTCTTAGTTTTGTTCTCATCACCGCTCCACCTTTACCAGGTTTGTGATGTTGACACCAAGCCACATACCATAATTGATTTTCAAAATTTAAAATCATTCCTTTTTTAATATCGTCGTAATTCATCCTAGCCTCTCACTATATGTTATTTGTGTTATTTGTTTTTATTTTCTAATATTTGTTTTAATAAAACATTTTGTTGTTTTATTAGAGTGTTTTGCTCTTTTGTATTATCTGCTATTTGTACTATCTTAAGAAACACAAAAGTATTTAAAAATGTAGGTACTAATACTAATGTTGGGATCATTATGGATAGCATTATCCAAGTTTCTTTTTTTCGCCAATCTATCAAACTAACAAGTTGTTCTGTAAAATTATTAATAATAAAATATGTTAATCCTATACATAAACAAATAAAAAACAATGTTTTTGTCCAAGAATTGAAAAAGATTTTTGTAAGTATATTTTTCATTAATAACTCTCTCCTTTATATTGTTTAATAAGTATAGATACCGTAATATAAAGTAAATAAGTTGAATAAACGATTAATAAATATGTCGTCATAAAAAACATAAACCCTTGCACTACAAACATATAAAAAGAATTAATACCCTGTTCATATACTTGAAACATAAATAGATCGTCCATATTCATTTGATATATATTAATTACCTTATAGTTAATCGCTTGTAAAATACTAATACTCAATATCCAATATATTAAAAATTTGATATATTTGCTACCTCGCATTTTAGCGATCCTCAAGGTATTAAAATCCAAATCATCTTTTGCTACAATATATATTATTCCCGTAAAAAAACCTAAATATAATGCAAACATAGGAATACCATGCCTAAGTATAGAATCTATACTAGACTTAAAATTCATATACGAGTTAATTGCAGTATTCATATAAAATCGAGGTGTTACTAACTCACTAATATAGGCACTAAAGAAGAAAATAAACTTTAATCCTTCGAAAAAAAGTAATAAAATAAATATAAAAACAAAAAATTTATATATTTTTTTCATTAAAAATCATATTTACAATCTGTTAGTACTTCAAATTTATCTTGTCTCATCACAACCACATCTTCTAATCTAGTACCACCTAAACCTGGTAAATAAATCCCTGGCTCTATAGTGAGTACCATATTTTCGACAATAGGTTTATCCCAAACAGTATTCAGTCTAGGATTTTCGTGAATTTCTATACCAAGAGCATGCCCTAGTCCATGTCCAAAATAATCACCATAACCTTTTTGTGTAATATAATCTCTCGCAATAGCATCTATTTCTTTTCCTGTCATTCCACAACGAGCATTTTCTTCTGCTAGTTTTGTAGCATCTTCTACGATTTCTCTAATTTCTGCTAATTTAGGATCAATAGTCCCTATTTGTAGAACACGGCTAAAGTCAGAACAATAATGATCTTTAACAATACCGAAATCAAATTGTACTACATCACCATCATTGATAATTTTGCTACTTGCTGCTCCATGAGGTAAAGATGATCTTTCTCCAGAAGCAATAATAGTACCAAAAGCCATCGCTTCTGCACCTTGTTTTTTACAGTAATATTCTAACTCAGCAGCTACTTCTAACTCTGTTAATCCAGGTTTTATAACACCTTGAATATAAAGGAATGCAGCTTGAGTAATAAGTAAATTTTGTTTTATTGTTTCAATTTCTGTTTCGTCTTTGATACTTCTTAGATTGAAAAGCATGAGATCTTGAGTTGCTTGGGTATCTTGAGGTAAAGCTGAAACCATAGATTTACCAGTAAGATAAGACATATTATCTGGAGTAAATTTTAAAAATTTAATATTTTCTTTTATTAAAATATTTTTAAGAGCTTGCTCAAAAGAAAATTTTACACTAATTTCTTCTACTGAAAGTGTAATCTGTGCTTGCTCTCCTATTTGAGTTAAATAACGCCCATCCGTAAATAAATAAATAGTTTCTGAACAAACTAAAAGATGATTGTTACTACCTGTACAACCTGTTAGATAGTAGACATCTGCGGGATTTACTGTTAAAAATGCTGTGTTAGCTTCCAACAATGTTTGTAATTGTATAATTCTTTTTTCAAAAATAGGTTTTTTTATTATTTTCTTGTTCATACGATACTCCTTATGATTAGCTCATGATTTAAGAGATTTATTTAACCATTATACTATATTTTAAAATAACAATCAAGTTTTATCTTACTTATCAAAATAAATAGCCTTACCAATAGGATAAAATCAAAATTAATCCATTAAAACATTTTAGATATAGATACCGATTTTCCGATAGCTATAAAGTAAAAATTTAAAAATTTGAGGCCTCTATGACAAAATGGTATGTTTTATTTATCTTTTTTATTGCTTTCTATCCTATAACATCAACTGCTCAGAACACGTACCCTCAACAATATGATAACAACGAAGCTTATTCTTCTGATGCTCTAAATCGTCTTTATATTGTAGGTTTACAATACCTCAATAATAATGAATTAACTCAAGCGGAGATCTCTTTTAGAAGTATCATTGCTTTTCCTTTTAGAAGCCAAGATTGGCGAACAACCCGTTATTACAAAGGTAAAGCACATTTTTATTTAGGAGATATTTATTTTATTCAAAAAAGATATGATAAAGCTATTGATAATTATCAACAAATCGTACAAGAATATGCAGAAATTGAAGAATACTCTTACGCTCTTTACAAATTAGGAAGAAGTTTAATTCTAAATAAAGAAGAATCCAGAGGTATAGAGGTATTAAAAGACTATAATTATAATTATGGTACTAAAGATCAAAATGCTGATAATACTCTTTATTGGATTGCTCAAGGGTATATAGGTGCAGACAACTACAATGCTGCTCTTCAGATATTACATCAGATTTTAAGAGACTTTCCTAATTCAGGAATGGCTTATGATATTAGAATCCTCATTACTAAATTAGAAACTGCCCCTGATTCCAGTCCTATATCTCAGAACTTAAAACAAAATATTCAGAATGACATTGATAATAGTCGTAAAACTATGGATACTATT
>CAMRBT010000121.1 GCA_947040475.1 uncultured Brevinema sp. | reverse complement strand
GGCTCAAAAAATAAGGTCGCAATAATTTTGTCAGGAAGTGTTTTTGAGAATCCATGGGTCTTTATTTCTAAGGCTCGTTGGCAAATTTTTAAAATTGTTGTTTTATCAATATCATTAATAGAAACAAGTGATTTCATTATTTATATCCTATTGTTTTAAATAATTCTTTAACAGTAAAATCTTGAATATTAGCATTTTTGATAATAGAGAGTGCTTTGAGACTATCTGGTGAAGTCATTACTTCCAAACCAAACTCCAAAGCCGTACGTCTGAGATTAAACTCATTTCTTTCTATATCACGAGATGTTGTAGAGATATTTACAAATATATTAAAAGTTCCATTTTTCATACTAGCTTCTATCTTATCAGCAGATTTTAAAGCTTGTACTTGTATCCCCTGTTTTTGTAAGTACAAAGCAGTACTTTCTTCAGCACTAAGATTCAGACAATTAGCTGGAAAAGATTTTAAGATTTCTGTAATTTCTTGTCTCACCAGATCTTGTTCACAGAGTGATAAATAAATATGAATATCATCTAAAAGAATATAATTTTTACGAGCTGATAATAGACCTTTATACAAAGCTTCTTCAAAAGTCGATGCTATAGCAGCACTTTCTCCAGTAGATTTCATTTCTGGACTAAGTCCAACTTCTACATTAGATAATTTTTCTGTAGAGAAGACAGGGACTTTAACAGCTATATCTTTGATTTTTGGGTGCATATTAACATAGCCCAGATCTTTTAGCTTTTTACCTAACATGACTCTTGTCGCTATATCAATAATAGGTACGCCCGTAACTTTGGCTATAAATGGAATAGTACGACTGGCACGAGGATTGACTTCGATAACGTAAGGTTTGTTATCGTGCATCACAAATTGAACATTGATAAGTCCTTTGATTTTCATAGCAAGAGCAATTTTACGACAATATTCTTCTACTAACTTTTCAGTTTCGGGAGAGATACGTTGTGTTGGATAAATATTGATACTATCTCCAGAGTGTACGCCGGATCTTTCCCAATGTTCCATGATACCTGGGATAAAAATATCTTCGCCATCACAAATAGCATCAGTTTCTAATTCTATTCCATTTAGGTATTTATCTATAAGAATAGGATGTTCTGTTTTAGCGAGAGCAGAAGCTAGATAATTTTGAACTTCTGCTATAGAATGACAGATCTCCATTCCAGCACCACCAAGCACATAAGAAGGTCTCACAAGTATAGGAAAACCAAGATCTTGAGCAGCTTTAATACCTTCTTCCATAGTACGAATATTTGTGCCTTTAGGTCTAGGAATGTCTAATTCTTCCATTAAAGCATCAAAACGCTCTCTATCTTCAGCAAGGTCAATTTGTTCAAAACCGACACCGGCAGTAGGGATATTCTTTTCATGCAAGAATTTAGCTAATTTGATAGCTGTTTGTCCGCCAAATTGTACGAATACATATTCAGGTTTTTCTTTGAGGATAATATGATAAACATCTTCTTCTGTTAGCGGTTCAAAATATAATTTATCCGCAATAACAAAGTCTGTACTTACGGTTTCTGGGTTGTTATTGATAACGATACTTTCGTAGCCCATTGCTCTTAGCGTTCCAACGGCATGTACTACAGAATAATCGAATTCTATCCCTTGTCCAATACGGATAGGACCAGATCCAATAACGAGCATTTTTTGTTTTTTAGAGACAGAGACTTCATCTTCAGTGTCATAACAAGAATAGTAGTAAGGGGTTAGTGCTTCAAATTCAGCAGCACAAGTATCAACAGGTTTGTATACAGGGAAGATATCTAATTCTTTTCTTTTCGCAAAAATATCTTCTTCAGCAACATTCATTAATTCTGAAATAGCCTTGTCTGAAAAACCTTTACTTTTTATGGTTCTTAGATTTTCTGCATTCAAATCACTAAGGACATAGTCTTTAAGGATTTCTTCCTGTTTAACAATCCAGTCAATTTTTTCCATGAAGTAATAATCAATACCTGTTAATTCACAGAGACGACGCCACATAAATCCTTTTCTTAGGAGTTCAGCCACATCAAAAATCCTATCATCTCCAGCTTTAACAACACGCTCTTTTAATTCTTCTATAGTTCTATTTTCAGATTCTGGATACATGAGACCGTAGCGATTGATTTCTAAAGAACGAATAGCTTTGAGGAAGGCATGTTCAAAATTACGTCCTATAGCCATAACTTCACCAGTAGCCATCATTTTGGTACCTAGGGTACGGATCGCTTTTGGGAATTTATCAAAAGGCCATTTTGGTATTTTGACAACAACATAATCTAATGATGGTTCAAAACAAGCTGGGGTTTTACCTGTTACTTCGTTAATGATTTCGTCTAATCCATAACCTATAGCGACTTTAGTAGCAATACGGGCAATAGGATAACCAGATGCTTTAGATGCCAAAGCTGAAGAACGGCTTACACGAGGATTGATTTCGATAACGATATACTCAAAAGATTCTGGATGAAGAGCAAATTGCACATTACAAGCTCCAATAACACCGACTTCGGAAGTAATACGAATAGCTGATGAGCGTAACATCTGAATTTCTTTGTCGGATAGAGTCTGACAAGGTACAACAACGATACTATCTCCTGTATGAATTCCTACAGGATCGAGATTTTCCATATGACATACAGAAATAGAGTTACCTTTATGATCACGCATAATTTCGAATTCTACTTCTTTCCAACCTTTAATACTTTTTTCGATCAAGGCTTGATGGACAGGACTAAGGATAAGCCCTTTGGTGAGGATCTCTTTTAGTTCTTCGGGAGTATCAGCGATACCACCACCAGTCCCACCAAGAGTAAAGGCAGGTCTAACAATAACAGGATAACCAATACGCCCTGCAGTATTAAGCCCATCTTCTATAGTGTGGACAATTTCACTTAAAACAATAGGTTCGTTGATTTCATTCATGAGGTTACGGAAAATTTCTCTATCTTCCCCTTTTTTAATGGCATCAATACTAGAGCCTAACATTATTACATTATGTTTTTCTAAGATCCCATGATCGGATAATTCCATAGCAAGATTAAGGGCTGTTTGACCACCGAGATTACACAAAATTCCACAAGGTTGTTCTTCTATAAATATTTTTTCTACTGTTTCTATTGTAAGAGGTTCTAGGTAAACTTTATCAGCAGAAGAGGCATCAGTCATAATAGTCGCAGGATTGGGATTGAGTAAGAGTACTTCTATCCCTTCTTCTTTGAGAGCATGACAAGCTTGTGTTCCAGAATAATCAAATTCTGCCGCTTGTCCAATAATAATAGGACCAGATCCAATAACAAGAATTTTATTAAATTTTTTCATTAGTTAGCTCCCTTCTGATAAAATTTGTCTGCGAAGTCTAAAAACTCTCCGAATAATACCTTGCCGTCATTTGGTCCAGGACCGGCTTCTGGGTGGAATTGTACAGACTTGACCCAAAGTTTTTCGGATATCATGCCTTCGTTAGTTTGATCGATAAGATTTTTATGAGTTTCTATGACGTCTTTTGGTAATTTTGAAGCAAAATAGCCATGATTTTGTGAGGTTACTAGGACTTTATCTTTGATAATATCAAGGACAGGATGATTTCCACCTCTATGCCCATAATTAAGGCGAGAAGTCTCCCCACCTAAAGCCAAGGTCAATAATTGATGTCCTAAGCAAATTCCCGTAATAGGTTTTTTACCAAAAAATGGTTGTAAAAATCCGAGTTTATTATAGAGTACTGCAGGATCTCCAGGACCATTAGATAAAAATATAATATCAGGATTCCATTCTTCGATTTCGGCACTGGTGCTCGTATAAGGGAAAACACGGATGGCACAATTTAGCTCTGTAAAATTAGTTAAGATAGAACGTTTTACCCCATAGTCAATAACAGCAATTTTGTATCTGGTGTTTTTAGCAATAGGAGAAAAATCAAAACTTTCTTTACAGGCGACTTTGGAGATAGCATTTTCATTTGAGAATTCACTACAAAGAGTACGAATTTGTTGTTGGGTAAGGTCTTTAGTAGTTATAATAGCAGTCATTCCAGGGCTTTCACGAATAATACGTACTAAAGCTCTAGTATCAACCCCTTTGATTCCGGGTATTTTGTATTGTCTGAGATAATTTCTTAAAGTCATCTCACAACGAAAATTAGAAGGAAATTTACAGTCTTCTTTAACAATTAAGGCGGAGATTTTTGGATCTAGTGATTGAATATCATCTGCATTGAATCCGTAATTGCCCACTAAAGGATAAGACATCGTAACCATTTGTCCGTAATAGGATGGATCTGTCATGATCTCTTGAAAGCCACTCATAGAAGTGTTGAAAACAAGCTCAGCGACGGTAGTCTCTGCAATATAACCTAAAGTTTTTCCAATAAAAATATCACCATTATCTAGTATTAATTTTGCTTTCATCTTGGACTCCCTTACTATTATTTTTTGTTTTTGTATTTAATTGAGAATAAAAAATGTCTAAAAAAAATACCGATTGAAAATCGGTATTTAAATTTTAAAAATCATTAGAAAAAGAGGAATCGCAAACTATAGAAATAGAACGAGTAAAAGCTTTGTATTTATAATACATAAATATCCCTCTCAAATTCATTTTTATTAGTATAGTATATTTTACAAAGATTGTCAATAGTATATTAATCTTGTTTATAGATTGACAAGT
>CAMRBT010000120.1 GCA_947040475.1 uncultured Brevinema sp. | reverse complement strand
AACAAATAAAGCTCATTAAGATTAGTTTCTTTAGATGAGCTTTTCTTGATTAGAGCAAGTACTTAATAATATTATAATGAGACTTAGTCTTGTGAAATTGGCGTAAAGCTCTTGTGTTTCTTATTTAGAACATAGGAGCTTTTTTTTGTATACTAGCTATCTCTTTTATACAATACTATCTTTAAGCTTTAAGGGTATAGAGAAGAGAATAGTATAAGCAATATAACTAAGTACTAAGCACTTAATTAATAGTAAGGGTGGGGGTGTCAAAACCGATTTTGTTGTATAGGGGGCTGTTAATACAGGACATTTTTGAAATCTGATGACATTGAAAAAATCCCCCATGATTAGTGGGGGATTTCTCGTTAATAATTATCTTTAAGTACATAATATATATCTAAGTTAGCAAAATAGAAAGTCCCATAAGATAAGTTAGATAATTATTGAAGCTTGATCACATATGTATTGTTTGTTTATAGGTATAACACCATCTGGAAAACAATGAATATTTGGAGTGTATTCTTCTGTAATTATTAGTAGTTCTTTATTCCAATGATTCACATAGACACTATCTTCTTTTTTAGTGGCATCTCGTAGTTGAGATGGATAAGATCGAGTAAAGTATTCCGATGTATATACAACTACATATCTTATTAAATTTATATTAGAAATAGACATTATGGGTAATGTTTGTAAGTAACCAAAATACAATTGGTTAGGTATGTCCTTTAGCTGAGTAAATCCTATTTGATTTTTTAATTCAATACAAACTATTTCGGATGTATTGATACATAGATAATCAAAACAATGTTGTTTTTTAACATTAAAATGATGAGACTTACCTTCAAGTTTATCAATCACAATATACTCATCTTCAAATTTCACATTATACTCAGATAAAGCGTTAGTATTTTTATTTGATTGTTCTGTAAGTATAGATATGTCACTACTTTTTTTATATGATATATCTTTAAAGGTTGTCTGTAATATTTTTTCAATATCAGCTATTGTAGTTATTTTTGACATATATTACAACTCATCTGTATATTCATCTATCTCGTTAGACATTTTAACAAAATATTTATTAAATGTGGGTGCGTCAAAACCATCTTCAGTACACTTTAAACTGGAAACTATTGTTTTATCCTTACTGTTACCTTCTTTCGGTACATCAAATTGATACATACGGATTTGATCGAAATCTATGATATCATCTTTATCATATTCAAATTTTTCGAATAATTCTTTTTGTCTTTCGGGGGTCTTATTAGCTAATTTAATCATATTATTAATATGTTGTATTATAGTATCACTATGTGTGGTTATAAAAACTTTATTTTTATTTTTATTTGCGAGTTTTATAAGTACCCTAGCCATTTGTTGTTGTAATTGAGGGTGTAAAGATATTTCAGGCTCTTCCATGATAAGAGTTTGCCAATTGTTTTGGTATTTTAAAAATAAAATTAATGGAGCTAGTTCTGTTACAACAGCAGAGGTGTTTTTAGCCTCATAAGAATGTGTAGTATTATGAGGCTGGTACTTTATACCATTTAATCCAATATCTTCTAAATAGACCTTCCCATCAATCATCTTATTTTCAATTAGTTCTAAAATATCATTTTCTTCATATTCAACTGATTTAAGTTTGAAATATTGTCTAACAAATTCTTTTGTCGCAGGAGTAAGATCTAGTTTTAATGCTAACTCATCAATTGGTTCGTCAATATCTAAAAAATTATCCAATGCTTGACCTTTTAAATCTCCCTTTAATAAGGTAAATCCAGTACGAGAACTAGGTAGAAATAAATTAGACCACGAAAAAACCTGTTGTATTACTTCTTCACATATACGAATTATAAATTCTGTTAAATCTCTATCTTCTGCTATCTCATTACCTCTATTTCCTATCATTAAAACATTTATATATTCTATTTTATTTTCTTGCTTGTTTATATTTTTTTTGGGAAATCGAAATATCTCGATAGGAATACTAAACTTACAAGGTTGAGGAAGTCTAATTTCTAAATGATCTATAGTAATAGAATCATTTTCTATATTGAATATTTCTTTTATAAAAGAAGACTTTTGATCCTGAAGTAAAGTATTAAGTAGTTCTATTGTAAATACAATAATATCATTGGGGATAGTATCGATAAGCCGTTTATTTTCTTTAAGATACTGTTGATGAATTTTATGTATATAATTTTCTATATTCTGATAAGAATTTTGTTGATTATAATCTCTAATGTTCTTAAAAATAACATTATTTTTAAGATCCTTTAGATGTATATTACTCAACCCCCAGATTAAATTCATTAAATAACTTTTACCAGAGTTATTATCTCCAACAAAAAGAGTAAAAGGAGCTAATTCGACTTCAGCCTCTTCTATTTTTCCAAAGTTTTTGACACATAAAGTAGGGTATTTATTCTTAGTGATATGTTGATTTTCTGTTTCTTTTTTAGAGGTAGGCTTTTTGGTTGTAGGTTTTTTTGTCACTTCTTCAGGCTTGATTTTTTCTTCTTCAGACATTACCGTCGTCTCCTTGTATTTACAAATATAGCGATACTATTTTTATCGGAATAATATAGTATATAGTATACCTATATTATTAAAAAATGTCAATCCCTTCCATAATAGCCACCTTTTCAGTAGTTAGTCCATAGAGAGCATCCATTATATATCTATATCAAATTTAAAGTTTTTATCGTTAATTTGTTTAAGCTCTAATATATCTTTAATTAATATCTCTACAGGGGGCAACTCAATTATTGTAATGTCTTCAAACATTTGGCATTTGTATAAATTATAAAGATTATAGTATAAGTTGTGTACTTCAATTTTAAGAATGGTGCTATATGTACCATGAAAATCGTAATAGTCCATAATTTTACAAAAGAATAATTTTTCATAGTCATGGGGTTTATCGTTTATTTTATATTTAGCAGAATGTAACAGCCTATAAACTTTTAATAAAAGATTAGCAAAGTTATTACTTTTTTCGCTATCTAGACAGGTATCAAAAGAATACTCCTGATCTTTTATCATAAAAGTATAGGAAGTAAAAACACCATCGATTTCTTTCCCTATTTGTTTTAGATGATCGTCTATTTTTAGTAGTGAATAATCAGCAGGGGTTTTAATAGAATTATTTCTAGCTTTGTTTATTTTTGTATCTTGTTTCATTTGCCCTCTATCTTAGTAGTTAATCTATAAAAGAAATCCCCCACACTAGGAGGGGGAGATTTGAGATAGTTTTAAAAATGTTTAATATATAATTCATTAATACGAGCTATACAGGGTTTATCATGAACATTTTGAAATTTTTTACCTTGACCACCATATGAAAATTGTTCTTCAGGTTTTAAAGTATATAAGGTCACTTGTACTCCAGCCGTTGAATCTTCAACATCGTAACGAACACCATCATGAGCAGGATCTAATGTTCCTGTGTAGTCGGTTAATCTAAATCCATTACTAGTTGTTTTACCGAATGCAATTACTGTAATACCACTTGTAACTATAATTATACTACCTTTCTCGATTGATAAAATTTCATCTATTGTTTTTTCGTCTATTGTTTTAGTTTTATGCTCTTTCAATCCTACAAAAACTATCCCATAGTATTGAAAAACATCAAAAATAGAACAACTTTTATCTCCCTGTTCATTCCAACAACTTCCAAAATTATAATATTTCATAATAATTCTCCTAAAAATATAAAATTCCCCAATTTCATATCTACCCAAATCATATCACATATACCTATACATAGTCAATAGCTTATCTATCTAAATCATATCATAATAGACTAATCTATTTTATTGTATTTTCTAAAAGCTTGTACTACTTCAAATATTCCATAAGGTACTAATGCTTTACCTAATAAAAACCAAATCATACCTATTGTTTCAGATATTCTCATACACAATGTTTTAGAAATAAAATATTTTTTTAATGATTCATAATTTGTAGGATTTAAGTAATCAAGTAAGTTTTCAAAAAATATATTAGAGGTTAAAGTACTCCATAGTAGCATCAAATAATTTTTGTCATGGAGTGCTATCAAAAGAGAGGGTAAGTAAAACATTCCAAAACATACAAACCAAACACCTAACGTAACAAATATCCCTCTTAACCAGCTTTGTCCATGATCATTAAAAGCCCAACTCAGCCGTAATGACAATCTATCAGATCTAAGTTTACATAGACTAATATCTTCATCTATTATGATAGTATCTTCAGGTATCTGATATTTTTGTTGTATTTTATAAAGTTTGTCATACAATTTTTTAATTTTATTTTTCGACTTTAGATCTACGATGTGACCACACTTTCTGCACCATTTAAAATATACTGTTGTATATTTTAACCATTTCATATAAAGATCTTTTTCAATCGCCTTATATTTCAATGCTCTAATGAGGTTATTTTGTTTAAGCTCTTCATTTTTCAGGAGGGTTGCTGTTTCCCAGTTGGCACAATCAGGATTGAAATTTCTTCGAGTTAGTGTGCCTAGAATAATAGAGTCTTTTAAATCCAAACAACTAATAATATTCTCACTAAAGTCGACTCGTCCGTTGATGACAGTATTAGTGAGTGAAAATTTTTCAATTGATAAATCAGTATTCTGAGGATTAAGATTTTCAAAATATAAGTGTGAGGTATCTTTTAAAATCAAATTATGAAAA
>CAMRBT010000119.1 GCA_947040475.1 uncultured Brevinema sp. | reverse complement strand
ACTTATCGTAAGAAGGGTTTTTTGTTAATTATATTTATTTATATTTTTAGAAGAAAATAGAGAAATCTATCCCTACCTTTTCTTCATAAGTAGTATAAGAAATCACATGTTTTGATCTCATACGTGAATATTTAGCACTGACGATATAACGATCAAATTCAAAACCTGCCCCTATAACAATAGTAGGGAACCAAGCTCTAGTTTCTGATACTGCTTCAAGAGCTGTCTCGTCATCGTTTGCATGAATTATTCTAATCATATCATAATTCATTCCAAAATGGATACCTGTAACAAAATTCATTTCTCCCCAAACAGGAATTCTAACATCTGTTCCTATATGAAATCCAAAAAGTGTAGCATAGGGAGTTACCCAATTTTTAATAGGATCATTAGGACGGCTATAATTAAATTGCAGTCCGCCATAAAAAGTGAAAAATCTCCAATTATAAAAGAGTTCAAACATCATTCCTTCAATTCCTAAATCTGGAATTGTATCTTTACCTTCCTCTGTAAAACCTGAATCACCTTGATAATCACCAGAAATATGTGCACATTCATGCACCATCGGTGTCCAACGAAACTTTAATTTTTCATCCCAGATAAAATCAAAATGTAAATTAATACGCATATAGTCAGAAATAACTATATCTGTACCATATAAGTGGCTCATACCGTTATAACCAAGTAACTGAATATCTGCAGAATACGCTATACCCATACGAAAAGTGAAATCATCTATCGTAAATGATATAGGATTAGCTTCGGTAGCTACTTTTATAGAATAAAAAACATAAACTTTATCTAACTGCCAGTTAGGATCTGTTAAATTTTGTTCTTTACTTAACACATCTCCTATCCAAACAGAAGAAATATAACTATTAGGATCTAACCATCCTATTAATTTTTTTTCGGCAGCACTCACTCTAAAAGGATTGTACTTCCATTGAGCTTTGGTTTTTTCCGTATGCTCTTTCATTTTTTGATCCATGATCTCCATGGTATTTTTTTTAGCACCTTCCTGTGCCTCTTGCCCATATATTGATGTTGATATCAAAATCAATAATAAAATAGATAAATTCTTCATAAATAGCACCCCTATTTCCTGTGTTTTTCCTATTTATATTAAATAATTTCTATTTTAATTATATATTTTATATTAAGTTATTTATTATACTTAGGAGTTTCAATTTTTGTCAATTTTTATCCTCATAAAAATTCCCTCTCACTTATCGTAAGAGGGAATGTTTTGTTTTTATATTTTATATTAGAAGAAGATGGATATATCTATCCCTGCTTTTTCTTCATAAGTAGTATAAGAAATCATATGTCTTGATCTCATACGTGAGTACTTAGCACCAATAATAAAACGATCAAATTCAAAACCTAGTCCTATAGCAACGTTAGGATACCAAGCTTTAGTTCCTGATACATGCTCAATAGCATCTGCTGTTACATTCATAATATTAACTGCTTCATAGTTTAATCCAAAATGGATACCAGCAATAAAGTTTATTTTCCCCCAAACAGGAACTCTAAGATCTGTTCCTAAATGAAATCCAAATAAAGTTGTAAAAGCATCTAATTCATTACTGACAAGATTAAATTGTAGTCCACCATAAAAAGTGAAAAACTGCCAATTATAAAAGAGTTCAAACATCATTCCTTCTTGACCTAAATCAGGAATTGTTTTTTTACCAGCATCTCCAAAGCCTGGGTCTGATTGATAATCTCCAGATACATGGGCACATTCATGCACCATAGGTGTCCAACGAAATTTTAATTTTTCGTCCCAGATAAAATCAAAGTGCATATTAAAACGCATGTAGTCAGAAATGATTATATCTGCACCATAATTATGCTCAAAACCACTGTAACCTAACAACAATATATCTGCAGAGAATGCTATACCCAAACGAAAAGTAAAATTATCTATCGTAAAGGCTATAGGATTAATCTCAGATGCTAATCTAATAGAATAAAAGATATATGCTTTATCTAAATTCCAGTTAGGATCTGTTAAATTTTGTTCCTTACTCAATAAATCTCCTACCCAAAGGGTAGTAATAAAGCTATTAGGATCTAACCATCCTATTAATTTTTTTTCGGCAGCACTCACTCTAAAAGGATTGTACTTCCATTGAGCTTTGGTTTTTTCCGTATGCTCTTTCATTTTTTGATCCATGATCTCCATGGTATTTTTTTTAGCACCTTCCTGTGCCTCTTGCCCATATATTGATGTTGATATCAAAATCAATAATAAAATAGATAAATTCTTCATAAATAGCACCCCTATTTCCTGTGTTTTTCCTATTTATATTAAATAATTTCTATTTTAATTATATATTTTATATTAAGTTATCTATCATTTTTATTATATATTAATATTTATCTCATCAAGTTATAAAAATCCACCTCTTACAAATCCGTAAGAGGTGGATTATTAAACATTCTATTTTATCATTTTTTAGATTTTATATTTTTCTTTTAATTGGTCAACGATACCTTTAGATTGTAATACTTTAATAGCATCATTTAGATCTTTTTTGAGTTCATCTTGATTTTGATTCAAAGCAATTCCAAAACCTTCACTAATATCACTTGCTACAACACCTAACATTGCTATATCTGGATTTTGTTCTATATTTTGTTTTGCTGGTAAAGTAGAAAGAATGATAGCATCGATTTTTTCACTTTTAAGATCTAAAATAGCACCTGTATAATTATTATACAAAACAGGAATCACACTAGGAACTGTATTTAGTACAACTTCTTGAATAGATCCCAAGAGCACCCCTATTTTTAATC
Source organism: uncultured Brevinema sp. (assembly GCA_947040475.1). Classification (GTDB taxonomy): domain Bacteria; phylum Spirochaetota; class Brevinematia; order Brevinematales; family Brevinemataceae; genus Brevinema_A. Next base: position 1,898 of record CAMRBT010000119.1, on the reverse strand, counting down.
CTTGTAGATTATTAATATCTAGTGTTGAGATTCTATTAGTGAGTGCAATAATTACTTGCTCATCTACACTATAGTTATCTGTAAAATCAACTACTTTTTTTCTGTCAACAGTTGGTGAAATCCCAATTAATACATCTACTTTTTTAGATTGAAGAGCTGCTATCAAACCATCAAAGGTCATATTGTTAAACTCATAGGTATATCCAGCCTCTTCTAAGAGAGCTTTTACTATCTCTACATTAAATCCAGCAAGTTCATTCCCTTCGAGATATTCATAAGGTGCGTATTCTGCATTTACCCCTATTTTAAGATGTTTTGTTCCAGTGTTATCTGCACACCCTACTAGAGCAACTAAAGCTGATAAAATCATTATTTTTTTCACAAAATTCTCCTTATTTACTTTGTTATTTTGGCTATCCAAAATATGATATTTTATTATATATTGATATTTCTTCTTTTGTCAAACTATTTTAGCTAATTAACATAATATTTTCTTAAGATAAATAAATATTATACCGATTGTCCATAAAAATTCTTGACATATAGTTTTTATTTATACTGATAGCCTTGCTTTTCAAAAATATAAAAACAAACTGTCTAATATAAACTCCTATCAATACTATGATTGTGATATACCCATAGAGTACACCTTATAAGATCATCGACTAGGGAGGTTGACTTTTTAGTGAGTCTCGGTTATAATAATCAGTATCATATTACATTATAGGATTTAAAATTATGCGTGCAATTATTTTATGTGCAGGAACAGGCTCTCGATTACACCATTTTTCTTCTTTACAACATAAGGCCCTACTCCCCATTAACGGGTTACCATTGATAGAAAGTAATATACAATATTTGCAATCTAAAAATATTATGGATATTACCCTAGTGTTGGGACATCATGCTGAAAAATTTGAATATTTAATAGACAAATATAATATTTCTACTCGGATTTCTACCGTCTACGAAACACACAACAACTACACCTCTATGCAATTAGTCCTTGACAAAATGGAAGATTGTCTCGTTACCGAAGCAGACTTATATTTTCAAGAAGATTTCGTGCCTTTGATTGACACTACTAAAAATCAATATTTTGCTCAAACTATCACCCATGGTAAAGAGTGGGGATTTACATTAGATAGTGACAATAGGATTTTATCCGTGGACCCAAATGCTACTCAAGGTATTGCAATGATAGGGGCATCTTATTGGACTGGCGAATATACAGAACAATTAACAAGAGAACTAGAAAAATGCACACAAAATGAATATTGGGACGACGCTAATTTTAGAATGTTAGACACTCACCCAATTTATGCTGATGTTGTAAAAGAAAATTCATTCTTAGAATTTGATTCTCTAGAAGATATTTTGTTTTATAAAGCAATGGACAATGATACTATTGCCTCCTTTTGCTCTGATAACGGTCACGTCCAAAAAATCAATCATAATACTTATCACATCACTAAAGAGTTTTGTCTTCAAGAGCTTGTTATTCATTCTGATACTGTTACCTTACAAAAAATATAAAAATCAATATATAATTCAATTACTTTAAATCAAGGAGCATTAATTGATTAAATCGTTATCGGTATATACCTCTACCATTATTCTTTGGCTCTCTATCTTTGGTACTATCTTTTGTGGCTTACACCCTAAGATCAGGAACTATGTTATCCCTGGTAAAAAAACAATGTCCTTCTGGCAAGCAGCATCACTTATGTTTACAGGGCTTTACTCATCATCAGTATTATACTGGTCTTTTTTCGAAAGTGTTCTCTTCAAAGATGACCCTAATTTTATAGCCCTATTCCCCGACAAAGTAGGAAATCCTCAATTTTTAACGGCAATGACTTTGTACAATTGGGGTTGGTCACATTATACTATTTTAT
>CAMRBT010000118.1 GCA_947040475.1 uncultured Brevinema sp. | reverse complement strand
TATTCTGATATTATACATTATTTTTGTTAAATAAAATACTCTTTTATAAAAAATATCTATTTAAAAATCCTATCGCCTTGTAAAGAGTCTCTCTTGACATAAGATTAAAATCATGGTACAATAAAGCACATCATTTCTTAAAAGATTAGTAATAGTCTTTTAATTCCTATCTCATGCTTTTAAAATAGCATTGGGTTATCTGAGGATAATTCTTTTTTGTTTTTAAGACACAGTTGTGTGCATGCAGATACTATCTCTCGCATGTGTGCTAGATCCCTTGTTTTAATACCGTACCATCGGTATATTTATATTAATCACCCATAGGTGTTTGTATATTTTCGATGGTACGGTATTAGGTAGAAATGTCTAAGACTAAATCTTTTAGGAAATGATGTAATACAAACCCTATGGGCATTATTTTTTAGAGAGCGTAAAAAGTAAAACTTTTAAGCGGAGTCCCTTAATATATATCCCTCTCATAGCGTTTGTTAGAGAGGTTTTTTTATGTCTAGATCTATTTTTTTGATGATACTTGGTTTTTTATGTTCTTTGGTTTTGAGTTCTATAATAGTGCTACTATATATTTTTATTATAGCCCCTTATTAGATATGTTTTTATCGTAAAGAATCTTTGTAGAGCAAGGTAAAATCAGCAATTAAAAAAATATTTGACAAAGTAAATAGTCTACACTATAATATAACTGTTCATCCTCTGGCTTAAAAAATTGCACTACACGTAAAACCAATACTACTTGCACATACTCCAAACAAATGTGTAAGTAGTATTGTCAATTATTTGCACATTGAAATAGCGAAAAAATCGCTCATTGTGGTTTTTACGTCCATGTGCAAGTAGTATAAATAACTTCTATAAGCTCAGAGGGTGAACACGTATAACCCAGTGAGCTTTTTTTATTTTAAATAGTTTTTTTGAAAACTCCTAAAACTCCATGTGCACTGGTTATGCGTTTTATGTATATTGTTCACCCTCTATAGGGGAGTTTTATAAAAAGGAGATTTCATATGAAGAAATCATTAATCGCACTTGTAGTGCTTGCAGTAGGGGCATGTTCTGTTACAGAACCACAAACTCCATTTAAGACAGATGGTAATGCTACCGAGAATTTCGAAAGAATGGAAAAAGATTTTATCCCTGGTGCTGATCGTACTATCTGGGAAAACAAAAGAGATACCACTGGTGCACCAGCAGGTACAGAATCTGCACAAAGACTCTATACTTATAGTGATAACAAATTTTTAGCTAGTGCTTATTTTTCTGTTAACGTTCCACAAGAGGGCGATGACTCAGCAACTACTGTAAACTCACAATACAGCGTAGCACCAATGGTAGAAGCTCCAGTAGCACTTGATGGTTATACTGTAGAGGCACGTGATAATAATACAGGAAGTATGGTTACAGTAGATCTTGATAAAGGGTACAGTATATATACCACTGATAACTCTCGTGCTACAGGTGGAAGTGCTTCAGCTCCTAGAGCTAATGAGTCATTATCCTATTCACTCATTTGGATTGATGGTAATACAGCTTCTGAGTTTGGCTATGCACGTGTAGACACTGTAGCAAAAACAATAGAGTTACAAGACACAACTCCAACAGTATATACAAAAATATAATAATTTTTTAGTTAAATCTAATAAATAAAATCAAGGCACAATAGTAGGTGCTCCTTCAATAACGATAAACACACCCTAGAGGATATTCTAGGGTGTGTTTTTATATTTGATTTATGAGCACAATCATTGACAAATAATACACTTATGTTTTATAATTATATATATCAATAATAAAGTAAAGGAATTTTTCATGAAAAAACTTATGCTCTTACTCTTAATATTATCTACTCCTCTTTTTGCACAAACAGAAGAGATAACGCAAAAAAAAGAAATGTCTCCCTTCCTCAAAAAGAGGGTAAATGCATTGGGTTATAATACCCTCGAAGAATTACATCAAAATAGTTATGTTATTTTATCTTTGGGTAGTACCTCTGTGATTAGCTCTCCTTATTTTGCGACAGGAGTAACAATGAATTACGGAGGATTATTTCATCGTAAAAACAAAATCTATGGTGTATATTTACTAAATGTAGATGGGTTATTTGGCAATCAAGGTGCTTTCTTAAAAATTGGCTATCAAATGGGTGTAGGTATATCTTTTTATGATAGTAGAGATTACAAAGGTTCAGGGTGGTTAACAGGTGTAAATACTGAATTTGGAGTAAACTACATAAGCTCGTATTATGCTTATGGAACGTCTTATACAGCAGGGGTAAATCTGAGAGGACTGTATCGTAATGATTATGGAATAGGAGTGTCTTTATCTCTTTTAGTAGCATATAATTATACAGGAATTTCCGATGATGGTGTGTATACAGGTAGTCATGGTTTTGAGATTAAACCATCTTTAGGATTCACCTACTAAATAATATTATTTATAATTAAAAGCCCCTCCTCTATTATGAGGTGGGTTTTTTGTTTTTATAGTGGCTATATTCTGTTCTAATTCTTGATAAAACAGAGAGTAAATTGTATAATAACTTATACACCATATGGGGGTTTTATGAAATATTTACTTTGTTTATCTATACTATTTATATCCTTGACGACATGGGCAGAAGATCGCTTTCAAGAAATTTGGAATGACAAGGTCGCAAATTATTGGTTGGGTACGGATAAATTTTTAAAGTTGGTAGAACAAGGGGTAGAAATCCCCACTCATATTGATATTAATAATTGGGTCACCGAAACGAATTATCCTTTAGTACATTTTTTGAGTTATCATCAAAGTATCCCAGGACTTCAAATTTTGCTAGATAAAGGATTTGATCTTGATATTACCAACGCAGAAGGGGAGACCGCCCTTGTTGTGGCTGTTACATCGGGATACCCACAGTCTGCTAAATTTCTTATAGAAAACGGTGTTGATATTAATGCTACTAATATACAAGGACAAAATATTGTTGATATTGCATGGAATCTCCCTGAAAAGGATTATATTGAAGTTGAACACGGCTGTGTTTATCTTTATGGAGAGATGAGAGATTATGTCATCGGTGAAGTCATGGACAAATACAACCTCCCCAAACCCAATATGGAAAAAATCTATACGATGACTTTTGATCCCAAGAAAAAAAACACCGTAGAAAATTATCAAGCCATCATGCTACAAAACAAACTAGCACTTTCTCATATTTTTACAAAAAATGATTTCACCAATAAATCTTTTTATAATTACTCCAGTAAACCAGCAGAATTATTCGATGAAGAGATTAGCACCAATACTGATATTTCTGAATTTTTTCTCGTAGATGGTTTTATTGATTATGGGGGGAAAGATGTTAAAATACATAATGATTTTGTTCAACTTCTTGTAACGATGGGAGCCGATCCTACTTATATAGGAACAAATCAGATTACATACCTTATGCATCTCGTTCGCACTCCACAAACAAATCTCATTCCCTTTTTTCTGAATAGAGGAGTTGAGATAGATGCTCAAGATTTTGATGGAAACACAGCATTGCACCATGCTATATTAAACTTATGGGAAATGTCTAATTTTATGCAATATAGCGAAATGCATTTAAATGTACTACTTGATTCAGGCGCAAACCCTAATATTCTCAACAATAAAGGTAAAACACCCCTCAATATTCTCATGGAACAAGGTTGTGATTATCCAGAATTACAAAAGCTCTTCTTAAAATATGGAGCAGACCCTGATCTGGGAATAATAGAAAAAGAAGAGGATAGATCATGTGTAGGTTAATATTATTATTTATTTTGCTAAGTTCTTGTGCTGAAGAAAACACCCCTAATCCAGCTTCTTTAAAAATGATAGAAGTTGATTCTGATTATGAGGATGATTCTTTATGGACACCCCCAAGTAATATGTTTTTAAACATGACAAAGATTGAGGGACTCGATTATAATTTTGCTATTGATCCCTCTTGGGAAATTCCAACAGAAACATTCACGATCACGATCACCAATAACCCATCTCTTAATATAGAAAAGATTAGAGAAGATGCCTTGTATGAAAAGTTAAAAACTCAAATATTTGATTCTTATAAAGATAATGCCGTCCTCTTAACAGTAGATACTCTAAAAGAATACTTTGAACAAGGAATTAAACTCGATGATCCTAGAGCAATGAAGTACGATAATATGAGTCCCTTTGTTGGATTGCTTAATGCTAGCGTCTATAATACTAACGACAAATTAATTCAGTATGCCCTCAAAAATACAAAGAATCTTAACATGGGTAACGTTTCTCCTCTTTGTACTGAGAAAGCCGTTGATAATATGAGTTTGTATAAAAGATTAATAAAACAAGGGGCTGATGTGAATTTTAGAAGTGCAAATCACTATATTTATCAAAGCCCTCTTCAATATGCAAGTTTTATGAAAAACACTAAAGCAGTAAAACTCCTCCTAAAAGAAGGTGTTGATGTTAATAGCGTTGTCCCTATTGTTTGCTCCATAAAAATGTTAGATCTTCTTATAGAGAATGGGCTTGATATAAATCACCAAGATTCTAAGGGAAGAACAGTTCTATATCATGCTCTTTGGAAAAATAACGAACCTTTAACACGTTATCTTGTGGAGACAAAAAAAGCAGATATTACACTTATATCTTATGATCAGTATGATCCTTGGAGATTGCAAAGAATGACTAATGAATATGTAGTCTCTGTTTTAAAAGAGATTAGCACCCAACCCCAACATATT
>CAMRBT010000117.1 GCA_947040475.1 uncultured Brevinema sp. | reverse complement strand
ATTGGATTAGAAAAAATTAGTTCTTCAAATTCCAATCAAACATTTATCCTAGAATTTAAGGCTTATGATTCAGACCAAACCATTAAAAATAAAATATTATCAGAAGATATATAACATATAAAAATATAAAATATATTAAAGGAGCATTAAATGACTTTTCATTTGAAAACATACCCAGATGCACTCAGACAATTATTTGTAGCTTGTTCTATAGAAGAAACAAATTCTACGTTTGATAAGGCACTCATTCTCTTACAAAAAAACTTTATCCTTCAAGGCTACAGAAAAGGAAAAGTGCCTGTAGAAATGATTGCAAAAGCAAATCCACCTGAATTAATGAGTCTTGTTTCAGATCTTATTACACAAGAAGCGTTTAGCTATATTGAACAACAAAAAACACCTTTATATGGTCAACCTCGTTTTAATCCATTAAACGGACTTTCTAAAGATACAGAATTTTTCTTTTCTCTTGTATACGAAATTTATCCAACAATTACCAAAGAACCAGATCTTTCAAAAATAGAATGTAGCTATGAAGCTTGTGATATGGATCAAAAATTCATAGAAAACACTATGTGCCGTCAAATTCAACTCCTAGAATCTACTTCTGGAACTATTCAAGATTTTGATATGGTTCAAGTAGAAATCTTAAACAAAGATTACACTGGCGATAAAAAAGAAGCTTCTTTTGACACTAGTAAATTAGAACTTCTTATTGGCAAAAAAACAGATGAAACTGTTTCTATTTCTTTTGATGACCTTTCAGGTTATTTACTTGATTTTATTGGAAAAGTTTCAGATCCTGTACAAGTAAAAATTACTGATATTTTAAGAGCTAAAGATTGGGCAAAAGTAACAGATGCAGAAATTGCTGAAAAATCTCCTTTCAAAACTAAAAAAGAATATTTAGAGCAATCACAATCACAATTTGAAAATCTCGTTACCCAGTATAACAATACTCAAAAAACAGAAGCTCTTTCAAATACTGTTAGCTCACAACTTCAAGCTGAATTACCAAAAAGCCTATGGCTAAACAATCTTAGAGATCTTGCTGTTAAAGTAGCCGAAAAAGAAGTAATCAAAGAAGATATGTCTTTAGCTAATATTGCTAAAAACAAAGATATTTTAGAAAAATTCTCTAAATTACCTACAGATTCTATAGAAGGACTTTCTTTTGTTATTTGGTTAGAAAATGTCGCTCAAAAAGAAAATATGTCTATAGATGATACTGAATTAGAATATCATTTTTATAGATATGCTCAAGCAAGACGTATTCCTATGAATGATTTCAAAAAGAATATGACAGCTGAAGAAAAAGAATCTATCAGAAATGAAGTCATTCGTGAAAAAGCAGTACAGCATTTGCTTGAAACTGTGAAATTTACAGTAAGTAAAACTATTTCTTTATCAACAGCACTAAAAAGTATGCATAGATAAATTCATTATATAACAATAAAAAAAGACAAGAATCTATAATTAGGCTCTTGTCTTTTTTTTGATTATTTTTAAAATGTCTTATATAATTAATTTTAGATTCAAAATATTTTGACAAAGTCTTTGAATCAAAAGCCTTCGAATCAAAATATTTAATGGGGATATCATGTTAAAAATTATACTTTTACTTATTTTTGTTCTTTTGCCAAAACTTTCTTTTTCACAATATGAAGATGCTCCCGCAGAATATCAATATGATGGAAACGATGACTATCAATATGACAATGAAAATGCTCCTGCAGGTGACTATCAATACGATGATACAGAGGCTCCTGCAGGTGACTATCAATATGACGAAAATGACGAATATCAATATTATGATGATGATGCTGGTTTTAACGATCAAGAATTTGATCCAGGCTATAATCCAATTGATACCACTCAAGATGAATTTCAAGAAGAGGTCCCTACTACTATTGTAGAACTTACTAATTATTTAACAAATACTATTTATACCTCAAACACTACTTATGTTACTATACCATCTATAGAAACTATCTCACCAAATGTATGTTTAGCAATTCTTAAAAGCGATTTGACAGAATTACAAACTTTTATGTCTCAAGATCCTAATATAATATCACAAACTCGTGGTGATGGTAACAATCTTTTACATATTGCTGCTACAAGACCTAACATAGAAATTATACAATATCTACTCAATCAAGGAATAGATATAGACGCTACAAATAATGCAGGGAGAACAGCTCTTCATATTGCTGCTCAATTAAATAATTTACCTGTTGCTGATACTCTTGTAAGAGCTAACATTCAAGTTAGAAGACAGGATAATTTTGGTCATAGTGCCTTATGGATAGCCAACACCAAAGGTTTTCCTCGAATGCTTCAGTTGTTAGTTAAAGCACAACAACAAGAGGGCGTATCATTTGAAACACCTAATTCTAATCTCAACACCAAACTTAAAGGCTTGACCCCTCCTAATATTTTTGATACTTACACACGTTTTTCAGAAAAAACAATTCAGCAAGGTCCTATTTTGAATACACCATGGCATAAAGCTTTATTTACCCTTGATTATAAAGAAACAGAAGATCTAATAAGATTTGGTCTAGATCCTAATACTAAAGATAATAAAGGTCAAACTCCTCTTCATATAGCAGCATTATATAATAATGTACTTGCTTTAGAGTATCTACTCGCACTACCATCTATCAATCTCAAAGCAGTTGATAATTTTGGAAACACACCTTTGCATACTGCTGCTGGCAAAGGTAGCCCTGAAGCATTAAAAATTTTAATGACTGCTGGATTTGATGTTAATCAAAAAAATAAAAGTGGTTGGACACCTTTATTTGAAGCAACATTACTTGGTAATAGAGATGTTGTTCGCTATTTATTAGAATTAGGAATAAATCCCAATACTAAAAATTCCATGGCTAGAACGCCCTTACATGAGGCTTCAAGATTAGGATATACATACATTCTTAGAGATCTATTAGAAACTGGCGCTGCATATGATGTGGAAGATTATCAAGGTAAAACACCTTTTTTTCTTGCTGTTGAAAGCGGTCACATTGATGTCATTGCTCAACTATACGAAAAAGGTGCTTCTGCTAATGGCATGAACCTCCAACAACAAACTCCCTTACATGTTGCCGTATTAAACAATAATGGGACTCTTGTTAAGTATTTAGTTGATAATTTCCCCGTTAATATAGGACAGGTTGATTCTTTGGGAAGAACAGCTTTGGATTTAGCTTATATAAAAGGGAATGATTCTATTATAGCTTTCCTAGCTAACACTTATGTACAACAACAAACAGGTACTGTTATTCAAACTAATTCCAATATCCCTATACAAACCCCTATTACTGAAGAAGCAAGCGAAACTGTAATAACAGAAGAAGCTATTGGAGCAGATGGAGAAATTGGTGATGATGGTCTTGAAGTAGATGGTGAATATCCTGATGGTGAGCCTATCGATGACGAAAATATAGATGATCTCGGTACAGATGGTCAGCCTATTAATGAAGAAAATTTAGATGATCTCGGTGCAGAGGGTGAATATCCAGATGGTGAGTATGCCGAAGAAGATGGAGTCGCTAACGAAGAGGAAGAAATCATTGACGATGCAGAATATAATGACGATCTTATAGCTGATGAAGAAATCACTACAACCGAATAAAAAAAAAGTAAAAAAAACAAAAAAAGTATTGACATCTAATACAGAATAATATATAATATTAGTACGTTAGTTATACGCCCCCTTCGTCTAGTGGTTAGGACACAAGATTTTCATTTTTGGAACAGGAGTTCGATTCTCCTAGGGGGTAATGATAAAGTACCTAGATTATACACTAGGTACTTTTTTTTATATCATATATGCGAGTATCCCTTTTGAAAATAACAAAATTTATATGTTTATCTTTTCTTCTATTGACAACATCTTGTGGTATTAAATTAGGAAGAAATGATAGAGTGAAAAGAGATTTGCCAGCTGCGTCTATGCAAGATTTTTTATATACCTTTACTGAAAAAAGTGGATTCCGAGAATGGGAAATCAAAGCAGCTCAAGCAAATACCTATGAAAAAAGTGATATCGTATATTTATACAATTTTACGATGACTCTGTTCTCTGAAAGTAATCAAATCAAAACCGTCCTTGTTGCAAATAAAGGCAGTATCCAGCAAGATATAGGCAATCTTATTGCTGAGGGTGAAGTACGTATCTTTTCTGCAAATAAAAGTGAACTTCAAACAGAGAAAGTCTATTGGGATCAAAAAAGAGAACTTTTTTACTCTGAAACTAATAATTTAGTAACTTATACCAGAGCCTCTCATAAAATAACAGGATATGATATGCTTTCTGATTCAGCATTAGAAAACATAGAACTTAATAATAGTGTAGGACAAATAAAAACTGACGATGATAATTCTCAAGAAGATACTAATACTAATAACAACTCTTTAGAAGAATTTGAAAGAGATTTCAGAATAACAGAAGATGAAGAAGCTACGGCAGGTACTTAATAATGTTGTCTAAACAGCCACTACATGTCACTATTTTACTATTATTTAATTTTTTATTTATTGTCCAATTTTCTATAATTAACGGATTGTCAGTATCTGTGGCTGTAACTGCTGGAAAAAGTTTTTTTAAAACAGTTGAAGGGCTAGTTATTTTAGAAACAGCTAACAATAGACGTCCCACTATTAGTCAAGGTCCTGTAGCATTAATTGCTGATACCATGATTTATGATGAAAACACTGAGATCGGTTATGCTAATGGTGATCTACGATTTGC
>CAMRBT010000116.1 GCA_947040475.1 uncultured Brevinema sp. | reverse complement strand
GTTTAGCTCATAAATTGGGGGGATATTTGTGGACTGCTCAACAAAAAAAGGATTTCGCTAACGATATAGAAAATCTCATTATGGTTTCGACACAATGTAATATCAAAAAATCCGACAACTCTCCTTCCGAATGGATGCCCAAAAACACTCGTTATCATGCTGAATATTTCAGACGATATAATCATATCATACAAAAATACAAACTAGAAAATCTATAAAAAATAAAAACACCTACCAATTTGGCAGGTGTTTTTTGATTGTTGTAAATAATGTTTGTAATGAAATTTATAAAATTATATAACACTATATAATAAGTCTTCATAAGTAGGAAGACTCCATTGCTCTTTAGGGATCCATGTCTCTATTTGGTCTATAGATGTTCTCAACTGTTCCATAAGTGTTAGAATATTATCTCGATAATAAAAAGATTGGGATTGATATACTTTATTAGTTTTTGCTTGTATTAGAGATGTTTCTAAAGTATTCAAATCATTATATAAATTTTTCGCAAGGTTAGATAGTTTTTGTAATAATTGTGTTTCTACGGAGCTATCTATATCTATTAGTTGTTTTTTTTGAATAATACTATCCGCAAGGAATTTTTGATAATTCAAAGTATCAGGAAGAATATTTTTTTTAATCATTTCTACTAAAGTGATTGCTTCCAAATGAATAATTTTGCAGTAATTTTTAAGTAATACTTCATAACGAGAGACACTTTCTCTTTTGCTTAATACATTATGTTTTACTAACAGATCTATATTTTTAGGTAGGATAAGAGTTTCTAGAGCATCTGGTGTGTTTTTAAGAATATCTAGACCTCTTTTTTGAGCTTCTTCTTCCCATTCTTTAGAATAATTATTTCCATTAAAAATAATTCTTTTGTGTGTAGTAATAGTATCTTTAATAAGTTTTTGTAGATCCTCAGTAAAATTATTACCTTGATCTAAGGTGTCAGCAAATGATTCTAAGGCATCAGCGACAATAGTATTAATCACCCAATTAGGATGAGCAAGTGATAAAGAAGATCCTACCATACGATATTCAAATTTATTATTAGTAAATACAAAAGGTGAAGTGCGATTTCTATCAGTAACATCTTTGGGGAAATATGGTAAAGTAGAAACACCAATAGTCATAGCTTTTGTATTATCTCCAGAATCGTATAAAGTATTATTTTCAAGAGCCTCTAAAATATTTGTTAATTCATTCCCAAGAAAAATAGAAATAATAGCTGGAGGAGCTTCGTTTCCACCAAGTCTAAGGTCATTTGTTGCTGTTGAGACAGACGCTCTTAAAAGATCTTGATAAGAATCAACAGCTTTTACAACAGCCATTAAGAATAATAAAAATTGAGCATTTTCATGAGGCGTATCTCCTGGATCGAGAAGGTTTTGACCCTTGTCTGTTTCTAAAGACCAATTATTGTGTTTACCACTTCCATTAATTCCAGCAAAAGGTTTTTCATGAAGTAAACACGCTAATCCATGTTTATCAGCAATATCTTTCATCATTTCCATTGTTAGTTGATTGTGATCTGTTGCTATATTAACACTACTATAAAGAGGTGCAAATTCATGTTGAGAAGGAGCAACTTCATTGTGTTGCATTTTAGCGAGAACACCTAATTTTAATAATTCTTCTTCTAATTCACTCATAAAAGATAGCACTTTGGGTTTTATAGCTCCATAGTAATGATCTTCCATATCTTGCCCTTTAAGAGCTTTAGCACCAAATAACGTTCGTCCACAATGAATAAGATCTGGTCTTAATAGAAAAAGATCTTTATCAATAAGAAAGTACTCTTGCTCTGCTCCTACTGTAGATATAACTTTTTGAATATCTTTATGTCCAAATAATTGTAAAATACGCTTTGCTTGTTTATCTATAGATTCTATAGAACGAATGAGAGGGATTTTTTTATCGAGGGCTTCACCATCGTAAGAATAAAACATAGTAGGAATACATAAAATATTATCTTTGATAAAAGCATAGGAAGTACAATCCCAAGCGGTATAACCTCTAGCTTCAAAGGTTGTGCGTAATCCACCATTGGGAAAACTGGATGCATCGGACTCACCTTTGATAAGTTCTTTTCCTGAAAATTCCATGATTACACCATGTTGTTTATCTGGAACAATAAAACTAGTATGTTTTTCTGCTGTTATTCCATTCATAGGTTGAAACCAATGAGTAAAATGACTTACGCCATTAGCCAAAGCCCATTCTTTCATGACATCAGATATGACATTTGCTATTTCTAAAGAAAGTGGTTGTCCTGTCTGTAAGGTATGCTTGAAAGATTTAAAGATATCTTTAGGTAACATTTTTTCCATCACTTTATCGTTAAATACCTTGCTATCAAAAATCTTAGAAATAACTATACGATTATCTTCTTGTGTTTTACTCATTTTTTGTCCCTAGAATTATTTATACTATAGTGATTTTATATTATATAAATTAGTATACAATATGTCTTATAGTCTGTCAAGATGCAATAAAAATTTAAAATCCTACTAAATCGGTAAGTATTTTTTGATTGTTTTAGGAAAATCATTTTGAAACAAAAAGATAAGTTAAATGACGATATACTCCAAATATAATAAAAATAAAAATTTATTTTTTAGATCGATTTATTGAAAATTATATCTAATTTATTGTTACACATATAATTATAAATATTAAAAAATAGTCGAAAAAATGATTGCATTTTATTTTATTCTATGTTATAGTTATAGTGTAGAATGAAGTTTGAATAGGAGGTCATTTAAATGATTTGGTTAGATATAATATACGAAGCTGCAAGCTCTACATTTATACAGGTGGGGACTTTTGTAGGGATTACACTTTTGTTTTTTGGCTTGATAGATTATAAAACCAATGGGGGTTTTTTAAATGGTTTCAAAAAACATAAAAAATTTCAAGTACTTTTTGGAACTCTTTTGGGATTAACACCGGGGTGTGGTGGTGCGATTATGGTGATGCCTTTGTATCTTAAAGGTCATGCTACCTTTGGTACTATGGTTGCAACATTAATTTCCACGATGGGGGATGCTGCTTTTATTTTATTAGTTAAAGATCCTTTGTCTCTTGCTTATGTGTTAATTATTTCTTTTATTACAGGATTAGCAGTGGGTTATACTTTAGATCATTATAAAGTTGGAGAAAAATTCGCTCCCGTCTTCACAGAAAAACAACTTGCACATGATAACTGGCAGTTCCGTCCAGAACAAACAGAATTTCCTGATGAATCTTTAGTCTTTCACAAACAAATAGATAGCAATCCCGAAATGGTTATCGCTCAAGATCAAGTGATCCATATTCCGAATTTTCAAAGATATTCTTATATTTTTCGTCATAAGATTGCTCCTTATATCTTTTGGATTGTTCTTCTTTTGTCCTTCCCTTTAGGAATTCTAAACCTTATGCAAGTTGATTTTGATACGGCGTTCGCTATTAAAAATTTGAGTATTATTGGTGTTGTAGGGACATTCTTTAGTATTGCTTATAACTTAATTAGTAAAAAATTCTTGGCGGATGATTCTTTGCCAGAAACTTGTAGTAAAATAGGTTCTCTCAAAGAAACATTTGTTCATAATGCTGAAGAAACTGCTTTCGTGGTTATGTGGGTATTTGTTGCTTTATTTCTTTATGAATCAGCAGTATATTTGATAGGTGGTGAAGAAGTTGTCGCAGCCTTTATGCAGCAAACAGGTTATTGGACTGTGTTAGTGGCTTTATTAATTGGCTTAATCCCAGGGTGTGGGCCGCATATTATTCTTGCAACGATGTACACTCAAGGTCTAATTCCTTTCTCAGCATTAATTACGAATGCTATTTGTAATGACGGAGATGCTTTATTTCCTATTCTTGCAATGGATAAAAGAGCCTCTTTATGGGCGACGATCTTTGGAATAATTCCAGCATTCATTATAGGTACTGCTTTCTATCTAATGGGTTTGTAAAATTAGTAATTAGAAAATTATAAAAATAAATAAGCCACTCTATTATGAGTGGCTTATTTTGATTTTAAATGATTTTAGAAATTTTTTTTGTGTATATTTTCTTTAGGGGGCGTCCTTAGAAACGCCCCCTACCCAGTGCGTACTTCGTACTTACTGGATAAGATAATAATCTCGATTATTTCACTTTGTTTATTATCTCGTTATTCTCTAAACCCCTCATCCAATTAAGGGACTACGACCCCTAGCGAAGCACCCTTTGGGTTAAGAATCCCTCTAGCGTAGCATGTAGATTTTAAGAAAGCTAATTTTCAAATCATCTCTCAATCACTATATATAATTGGTGGGGGAGATATAACAATATATCTATTGACAAAAAAATAAAAGTGATTTATAATATATATGTTATACTCCCGTAGATTAGAAATAATCTACATAATATTTTTATCTCATGCTTTTAAAATAGTGTTGAGTTGTCTTCTGATAACTCGTTTTTATTTTAAAGGCATATTTATGCCATTCATAGGCTACTTGCCTAATTACCGTCAACACGGTAAATTTATATAATTGCTCATGGCAGTTTGTAAAAATCTCGTGTTGACGGTAATAGATAGAAATATTTAAGATTTTTTCTACGGGAGTATAACAATACAAGCTGTTATGGGCTTTATTGCGTAAATAATATTATTATAAAATAACCTCATAGTAGTGCCTCAATGGTAAATCGTGGGGTTTTATTATTTTTAAATAATCAATCGTGATAGGTGGCATTTATAGATTGGGGTGTGGTTATTCACTAGTGAAA
>CAMRBT010000115.1 GCA_947040475.1 uncultured Brevinema sp. | reverse complement strand
GCACCAAAATCGCAGGAATATTTTTTTGATTGCAATATTCAAGTAATTTTTTACTTTGTAACGTTTTTCCAGAACACTCTACACCTTCAAAGGTAACAAACAACATACTTTCCCCTCATTGTGAATTATAGTGCTTATTATAATGCAAATGTTACATTATGTCAAGATAGAGATATAAGACAATTTTGTAATAATATTATAAAAACACAGGTGAAATAGTTGACCAAAGCTGGATTCTTTTTTATAATAGAATATATATATATAAACATTGCATTATATTAGGAGATTAAAATGAAAAAGTATTTATTATTGGTGATGGTGTCACTATCAACTGTTTCTTACACCCAAGTCAATAGAATTGTTACTATGATGACCCCAACAGATAGACATAATTTATTTTTGTCGACTAAAGAAGTTGCGGATGCTTATAATAGCCTTGGACGTACTAAAAAAGCGAATAGCTTTTATAGATCAGCAATCTCTATTTATCCTATTGGTGATCAAGCTCATCAATTAGCAAATCGATTTAATATGCCTCTTGATGACGAAAAAACTTATACTAATTTTGTAGTATTTGGTGATACAAAATTTGAAAATCAACAATACAAAGTTGCTTTATATAGTTATTTGATGGCGGATGAATTAGATAATTCTCCTGTATTATATCAAAAAATAGCTACTACCTACGAGGCTTTAGGTTATTCCGAAAATGCTGCTTTTTATCAAGAATTGGGTAAAAAAGCTGATCTAGAAAATCCTACAATAGATACAATCGAGCCAATGACAGAAGAGACTCCTACAGATTATACCGACATAGATGAACCTGCTTATCTTGAAGATGAAAATTCAGTAAATACTCAAACAGAAGATCCTATTTCTGAAGAAAATATGGTAGAAACAGAAGATACAATGACGACAGAAGCTGTAGAGACTGAAGAAACAATGACTCCAGATACTCAAAATACAGAGGATATGGAAGCTACAGACGAAGTCATGACTCTAGAGGCAGAGGCAGAGGCAGATGTAGATACAGAAGATACAGTGTCTGAAGAAGCTGTATCCGAAACAAATACCGTAAATACAGACGATCTTAATGATATTATGAAGGTCGATTACGAAGAACAACTGAACTAGTTAAAATTAAACTAATTAGCAATAAAAAATCCAAAATAAGCTACGCTTTTGTGTAGCTTATTTTTTATAATACTGTTATAATATGAGTACATATATTAATAAAGGAAGAGACGAATGCCATTAACTTTTGAAGATCCTAGTATTGTTTTTGATGTTAATAAAGGGATGATCCTAGAAGCATCTGCGGGAAGCGGTAAAACCACTATTTTAACAGAGCGTTGGTTATCTTCTTTTTTGTATCTAATTGTATGGGAACAAAAAACAGTTTCGGAAGCCTTGCAAGCTATTACAGCGCTGACTTTTACCAAAAAAGCTGCTATAGAGATGAAAACTCGTATTAGAGAAAGAATAGAAGAATTATGGCAGGATCATGAGCTAGAATATATGTTAAAGGAAATCGAAAAATTCGCAGGAGCATATCCTACGAGTTTAGATCAGATCATTACTCATTTGGAATCTCAGCGAAATCAAATAGATGATCTTCTTTCTAGTGCTAAAGTAATGACTATCAATGCATATGTCCTTCAATTGTTACGAGCTCACCCTTTGGAACTAAATATAGATATAGGACTCACACCAGAAGAGGGAAGCTATGACATATCCTCTACAGAAAAAGAAACACAATTAAATCTATTACGAAAATTATTACTACAGGAATACCCTAAACAGCAAAGAATTTTTCAATTTGGGGTGCAGTTATTAGGGCTCAACAAATGGATATCTTTATTAGAACAAATACGCAAATTAGTTTCTCAATATGGGGATAGGGCGATTAGAGAGGGGATGAATAATTCCGTATATTTTTTATACGAAACAGAAATCCTAGAAGCGATGACAAAAGAAGATCCTAATAGTCATGTTTTTACTGTTATTAGTCCTTCTATCAATGCATTAATAGAGACCTTAGAAGCAGAAAACAATCATAAAGCCTTAGCTAAAGGCAATGTTAAATTATACAACTCTCTAAAAAATATTAATAAAGATAATTTATTAAATTTATTTTCCAAAGATTTATTAGGTGTCTATAAAGAAAGTAATCCCGTTAAAGATGATGTCTTAAATGTATTGAGAGAAAATTCTTATTATGCTTATCAAAGTTTTATAGATGGTTTGTATAGAATTATTATGCCTTTGATGATGCCCATTTCTGATTTGTGTACTCAAGAGCTTAAAAATGCTCAAGCAGAATATGGAGAAATTTCTTTTGGTGATAGTGAAATTGTATTGTTGGACGCTTTAAAAAATAAAACTTTTTTAGACAAGATCACGAGACATACGAGATTTTTCTTTGCTGATGAATATCAAGATACTTCCGATTTACAAAAAGAAATATTTGATTCTATTATTGCTGATGAGCATATTATTCCTTTTTTTGTAGGTGATCCGAAACAATCTATTTATAGTTTTCGTAAGGCAAATGTTTATGTTTTTGCGAATACGATTAAGGAATTTGTAGCTTGTAATTATGAACATAAACTACTAAATACTAATTATCGCTCTTCAAAATCTCATGTAGATCTGGTGAATTATCTTTTTACAGATATTTTTCAAGACGATCATTCTGGCATTTTATATCAAAATCAACTCTCCAAAAAAGAAGAAGAGGGGAATTTTGCCTATACTTTAGCTTTAGGGCTAGAGGACGAGGAAATAGAAAAATCTCTCACCAAAGATAAATTAGACAAAGCATATCACGAAGCATTATTTATGGTAAATGATCTCATTCTCCAAAAAATCAATCCTGGCGAGATTATGATTTTATTTAGGAATAAAGCGTCTATTTTAGATTTTTATCGCTTGGCAAAAGAGTATTATCCTCAATTACCTTTATCATCTTCTGTTCGTAATATCTTATGGGATAACAGTTATATCACTCCTATATTGAGTTTTTTAAAAGCACTCTTAAATCCTCATCATGATTTAACGATGATAGAATTATTAAAAACCCCGATTTTTAGAAAAACAGATATGGAAATTAATGAATTACTTATTATTGCTCAAGAAAATGATAAATCTTTATTTGAAGTTTTTGAAGGCGATGAATATGAGGTACTTAGAGAATTTATTGTTTTGAGGGATAGGATTTCTTTAGAAGAGTTAATTTCTTTATTAATAAAAGAATTACATTATGAAGAATACCTAGATCTTATTTCTGAGACAGGTGACGCAAAAGCGACTTTGTCTTTGTTTGTTGATGAAGCTCAAAAATTACAAGAAAAGAGAGAAATGAGTCTTGGAGACTTTATTAATTATATAGATCAGAAAAAAACGAGTACGGAAGAGGCTGAATTTTCGGGAGAAGAGGGCAAGACTTTACGCTTGATGACAGTGCATTCCTCTAAAGGGCTCGAGTCTCCTTATGTTATTTATATTCACAAAGCTAATTCTCGAGAAAAAAATGTTCGTTATCCTCTTTATCAAAAAAATCAGATTGCTTTTGATATTTTGGGCAAAGGAATCATGGCAGAAAATTTAGGCAGAGAAAAATTAAAAGAAGAGACTGCTGAAGAAAAGCGATTGGCTTATGTGGCGATCACGAGAGCAAAAAAGAATTTTGTTTTTTGTGCCTTACCGACCATTATGAAAGAAACAAAAAAAGAAACGACATATTTTGAAACACAATGGGCGTCTTTTATCAATAAAGAATTAATAGAAAAAAATGAAACTTATGCTTCACAAAAATTAACTCTTAATATCACGATAGAAAAACAAAAAAGCAGCAGTTTATCCGAAGATATGTCTTCTTACAATCAACGCTATGAATGGCTCTTACAAAAAGATAAAAAATTTATAAGGCAAGAGTTACCTCAATTTTTATCTGTATCTTTGTTATTAGATGCAGAATTTAATCCAGATAAATTTTATGATAAATATATTAGACATTCTTTTAATTTGTTGGATTCTTTGAGAGAGTTAGGGGAAGAAGAATTTACTATGTATACGCCTTCTCAGCAAGATATAGGAACGCTCGTACATATATTATTACAAGAGTTTGACAATCCTAGCCGAGAGGAAGTAGAGCAATATCTACAAGTGCATCATCACGAAAAAGCGGAAGTTTTTGATTTGGCATTATCTTATGCGTATGGATATTGGGAATCAGAATTCTATCAAGGCTTATTGACGAATAGCTCTTTAGCTGATAAAGAGAGACAGGTATTATATCTTTTACCTAACGAAATTATGATGAGAGCTACTGCCGATTTATACGTATCTTCTCAAGATAACAAACATACCATTGTTGATTACAAATTATCCGTAGGCAAAAACAGAGATCGCTATCATAGACAATTATCATATTACGCTTTATTATCAGAAAAGGCACACCAGCAAGTGGATAATATAGTGTTATTTAGTCTAAAAGAAGCAAAAGAATATTACTTAACTTGGGATAGGGCAGAGACGGAAAAATATTTTAATGATGCTGTTCAAAAAGCGATGAACTTCCTTACGGGTGATGAAGTGCAAATGAATGAATCTAGCCCTTCTATCAACTGGGAAGAAAAGAGTACTCTTTTTTAATATTCACAATAGTCATTGATAATAATAATTACCAACAATAAAAAACCACCTCTAAATTAGGGGTGGTTTTGTATAAAGTCTTTATATCAATATATTAATATTATTAAATCAAGACGATCTTTTGTAAATAATATAGGTAATAGTGGTATTACTCACAAAATTCTACTAAAATTGAATTACTAAGAACATAAAACTC
>CAMRBT010000114.1 GCA_947040475.1 uncultured Brevinema sp. | reverse complement strand
AAAGATCTTATTTGCAAAGAGTTTTAGATCATTACTAATCATATATAAGGTTGGGATAAAGAATAAGGTGAGTACCGTTGCAAATAACAAACCATAGGCAATAGCCGTTGTGATAGGCACTATCAAATCTGCTATACCCTTTAATCCATATATAGAAGGAAAGAGTCCCACGACAGTAGTTACTGTTGTCAATAATACAGCTTTTAACCTGTTTTTTGCCCCTTTTATAATAAGGGGTATTACATCACTATTATCATCAGCATTGTTAATCACTTTGTTGATAAAGTCAACCATCACGACGGCGTCATTCACCACAATTCCACTCAGTCCAACAATACCTACCAAAGACATAAAACTCAATACTTGATTATGAAAATAAAAGGCCCATACAGATCCTATGATTCCAAAAGGAATAGCAAACAGTACGATAAAAGGTTGCATAGGTTCTTTGAATAATAATAATAAAATAATATAGATCAAAACGGCTGATATTATAAAGGCTAATTTAAAATCTTCAAAAGCATTAGAAATTGTAACACTTTCTCCTGCTGTTTGTATATCTACATCTGGGTATTTATCTTTTATGGTATCATAATAAGCAAGAATTTTTTTACTAATTGCTGTAGGCGTTGTTAATTCAGGATTAACTTCTATAGATATTTCAACCATTCTTTGTCCAGTACTACGTAATATATCTTCTTTCCCTGTAGTTTCAGAAATACTGGTAAACGTTCTCAATGGGATCAGTTTATTAAAAATATTAGGAATTAATAAATTTTGAATATCCTCTATAGAATTTTTATATTTAGGATCTAAACGAATAATATAAGGAATATTTTCTTGGAAATCTCTCCATGTTGTCGGTACAATACCAGAAATAGCGATTTTTAAAGTTTCAGAAACTATTTGAGCATCTATTCCTAATTGAGCCATTTTTTCGTAGTCAAATTCTAATAAAATTCTATTTTTACCATCCAAAGAAGAATGTTCAGGGTTAACAACACTATCTAATGTTTCGACATAAGCGTAAACTTCTTGCATTGCATGGATATAATTGGTAGATTTTGTTCCTATTCCTTGTAAAAATCTCATATTTAATGCTGATGTTAATTTAGGAATTAAGCCAAAAGAATCATAAAAAATATGGGTAAAATTAGTCGCATGTGGTGATGCGTCTATTGCCCCTTGAATAGAACTGAGAATTTCCTCGAATTCTCTATCTCTTTCTGTAAGATCTGATAGATAAATTGCTATCTGTCCTCTATTTGGAGAGAACCCCTTACTTGAAAATGATAAAATATGATATTTTCCAACTTCTTCTTTAATAATTGTTCTTTCATGTTCTGGCACAACTTCCTTAACAACCGCTGTTAATTCGCTGATTAGTTTTTTCATCTCTTCTCTATTAATACCTGTTTCTGCTTCTAAGTTTACATATATACTGCCCACTCCTACAGGTTCCATAAACACAAAAGATTTAGACATATGTCCTATTAACAAAATAGTAGCAAATAGTACCCCTACAAACATGAGCATAATTAAATAACGCATTTCTAGTGCTTTTTTTAATAATTTACCATATCCTGTTTTAAGTTTTTCGAACCATTTTGTTTCTTCTTGTTTAATACTTTTTAAAGGAATGTGAGATAAATGCACTGGCAGTATAAATATAGCTTCAAAAAAACTAAAAATCAAAGCCAAACAAATAACTATAGGCAAGGGTTTGATAAGACTTCCTATAGTATCTTGGATCAATAACAAGGGTATAAAAGCCGCAATAGTAGTAAGTACCGTTACTAAGATAGGAGAAAAGACTTCACTTACCCCTATTTTTACAGCTTCTATAGGCGTGTAGCCTAGTACTCTATATCTATAGATATTTTCAGAAATTACAATACCATGATCGACTAACATCCCCAATACAGTAATAATACCACATAGAGTAATCATATTCATCGAAATATTCGTATAATATAAGGTGATAATAAGTAAAGCTATCGTTATAGGGATACTCATCGTTGTCCAAAAAGCAGTCCTCCAATCTAAAAATAGTAAGAGTACTAAAAATACGATCAAAACTCCCATCAAGGCACTTGATTGGGTGAATTTTAAAATAGTATGAACAGCTTCTGCTCGTCTTTCAACGATAGTTAATTCTAATTCTTTTGGTAAATTATCTTTAATTTTATAAATTATTGCATCTAATTCTTTTGTAACTTTGTTTAGATCCACATTTTGTTTTAAACGTACTCCAAAGAACACGGCTTGAGAGTTGTTAATAAAAACATCATTATTAGCAGATTCAAAACCTTCAACCGTAGACGCTATATCACTGATAGATACCGTACGTTTTTCAAAATTAGAGCGAAGAATAGTATTAGTAATATCTAAAGGATAATTAAAGCCAGCATCTGTAATAAATATCTTTTCACTATTATTGATATCCAACATCCCTTCGGAATTATTAATATTACGCCGAAATAATGATTTAATAACCTCTTGTAAAGAAATATAAAATTGAGCTAATTTATCAGGATTAACATTTACAAATATTTCTTTTTGTAGTAATCCACTCGTTTCTGTTGTATAAACATCTTTATGACGCTTTATTTTTTTGTCTATAATCCTTGCTTCTTCTTGCAATAAAGGAATTTGATTTGTATAACCCTCTCTTAATTGTACTGAAAAATAGTACATAGGAATAGACTGAGCCCCTTCTTCTGTAATAGTAATACGAGCATCTTTAGAAAGGTTGGGAGCATTTTGAAGAGCGGTAAATAATCGTTGCCTACTATTGGCTAGATCTTTATTAATAGGTAATAGAGCCTTAACTCTACCATAAGCATCATTGGCAAATGAAGTATACTGTATACTAACATCAAAACTTTGAATGATCTCTTCAAGGGGTATGATAATATCTTGTTCTATCTCTTGTGCTGACGCTGTGGGATAATAGATGTTGATATGTATAGCATCATCTTCTACCTGAGGAGCAACTTCTCTTCTGATTTTACCATTCATCACAACACCAAATAACAAGATCATGATAATTAGAATATTATTAATAAATAAATTCTCTGAGAGAAAATCAATAGTTTTAATCCATAGTTGTTTCATACAATTATATATCCTACATTTATTAGTTAGTTATTTTCACTTTTTATATTTTACTTTTATAACAAATATCCAAATAAAAAAAATGTTACAATCAATTTTAATTGTAACATTTTTTATTTATATATTCAACAAATATACATGTTTTTTATATATTTTTAATTATTTTCAATATTTTTAGCGACTACATCCCAATCTACAATGTTCCAAAATGAGGAAACATAATCAGGTCTTCTGTTCTGATAATTAAGATAATAAGCATGTTCCCATACATCCAAACCAAGAACAGGAGTATATCCGTCCATTAATGGGGAGTCTTGATTGGCTGTACT
Organism: uncultured Brevinema sp.; assembly: GCA_947040475.1. Lineage (GTDB taxonomy): Bacteria > Spirochaetota > Brevinematia > Brevinematales > Brevinemataceae > Brevinema_A. Next base: position 1,433 of record CAMRBT010000114.1, on the reverse strand, counting down.
TATCACTGCTAGTTTTTTATTTTTATCAGATACTAGCCATGCCCAACCTGAACCAAAGCGTGTTTTCGCTGCTGTTTCAAATTCTTCTTTGAATTTTTCTACAGATCCAAAATCTTTTTCTATCATTGATTTAAGATCACTAGACATAGGGCTAGCATCTTTTTTTAATAAACTCCAAAATAAAGAGTGATTATGATGTCCACCACCATGATTACGCACTGCTGTTTTTGCAGATTCAGGTAATATTGCCCATGATTTTAGTAATTCTTCTACTGTTTTTCCTGCAAGAATGGGATGATTTTCGACCACAGCATTTAATCCAGTGACATAAGCTTGATGATGTTTGGTGTGATGAATTTCCATTGTTTTTGCATCTATTATTGGCTCTAGAGCTGTATAGCTATAACCTAATTCTGGTAATTTAAACATAAAGTTCTCCTAATTATATTGTTTTTATAATATATTATACTGGATTTTTTAATCCCATTCAAGTATAATATATAAATATAAACATACCATAGTCAAGGAGAACTTTATGAAAACAGAACAATTCTCAGAATTTTTAACAAATTCTTTTATCAAATACACTTCTATTACTAGCCAAAGTAAGTCTAGTATTTTAGAATTACCCACTACTTCGGGTCAAATGACTCTCGCAAAAATGCTCAAAGAAGAGCTTACTAGCTTTGGTATTACTGATATTAATTTACAAGATAATGCTATTTTATTAGCTAAAATCCCCGGTACTGCTGACGCTAAACCAGTTTTATTTATGGCACATGTAGATACAGTAGATATTGGGGAAAGTCCTGATGTCAACGCTCATGTTGTAGCCTTTAAAGGAGAAGATTTTCCCTTAAACAAAGATAACACAAAAATATTCAAAGTCGCCGATCACCCAGAAATCATGAAGTATAAAAATGACAATATTATTGTTACTGATGGTACTAGTGTTCTTGGTGCTGACGATAAAGCTGGTGTTACTGTTATGATGGGATTAGCAAAATACTTATCTTCTAGTAATGATCCTCATGGCGATGTTTATTTGTTATTTGTTCCCGATGAAGAAGTAGGATTGAGAGGAGCTTATGCCTTTGATATCAACAAGCTTCCTAAAAATATACTATCATATACAATAGATGGTGGTCCTCTCGGTGAATTTGGTTATGAGACCTTTAATGGTGCTGGTGTAACTATAGACATCAAAGGTGTATCTATACATCCAGGATCTGCTAAAGGAATTCTTGTCAACCCTATTCTAGTTGCAAATGATATTCTTAGTCTTTTAAATCCTTTAGATACCCCAGAACATTCTGAGGGCAAAGAAGGTTTTATCTTGGTTTGCGACATATCAGGTAATGCGTCCGACGCTAAAATAGACATGATTATTAGAGATTTTGCTCAAGAACAGTTTGAGGCTCGTAAAGTATTTC
>CAMRBT010000113.1 GCA_947040475.1 uncultured Brevinema sp. | reverse complement strand
AGACAACCTTTGGAAGAAAAAAAGATTACTATTTCTCGTGCTGAGGGTGCTGTAGATTTTCCAGCTAATTTTATGCTGGTAGGTGCTATGAATCCTTCTCGTAAAACACAAAGAGATATCACCGAAGCATGGAGTCCTGAAGATTTAAAACGTTTGATTCAAAAATTTTCTTATCCTTTTTTGGATAGGATAGATATGCATATTCAAGTCGGCCCTGTCCCCTATGATAAATTAGACAAAAAACATAAGGGCGAAACTTCAGAACAAATTAAAGAAAGGGTAACACAAGCTAGACTTATCCAAGCAGAACGATTTAAAGATTGCTCTATTAGCGTTAATGCCGATATGACTCCCAAATTATTAGAACAATTTTGCGAGCCTACACAAGTCGCTAAAGATATCCTAAAAATGGCAATGAATAAATTAAATTTATCCCTAAGATCTTATGATAAAATCATTAAATGTGCCCGTACTATTGCTGATCTAAATGGCGATGAACAAATAAACGAAATCCACATTAGTGAAGCTCTACAATATAGAGCCTTAGATAGAATTTTATCAGATCAATAAAAAAATAAAAATATATATAAATATATTCTAGAGATCTTGACAAAAGACTCAAAATCTATTATACTCATTATTAATACGCATTATCAAAATTAATGCGAACCTTATAAAAAGGAGACTTTCCATGTACGCAATGGTAGAAATTGGTGGACAAACCCACAAAGCCGAAAAAGGTTCAGAATTTCTTGTTAATCTTATGAAAGAAGAAAAAGGATCAGTAGTTGATTTTAATAATGTTATTATGCTCACAGATAATGGCACTACAGAAATCGGAGCACCTTATCTTTCTGCATCAGTAAAAGCAGAAATCGTTGAGCCAATCGTAAAAGGCAAAAAACTTACTGTTTTTAAATATAAAAACAAAACGAATTATCATGTAAGAACAGGGCATAGACAAAAATATACCCTTATTAAAATCGTCGACATTTCAAAATAATTATGATAATTCTTACTCTTAATGAGTTTGAAGATTATTATTATGTGAAAGCAGTCGGACATAGTGGAAATAAAAACGAAAGTATTATTTGTGCAAGTATTTCAGTATTGCTAGAGACATGGCGTTTGACAGAAATATCTTTAGAAAAGCAATCTATCACTTCTAGTGATGGCTTTTTAGAAGCAGAAGTTCCAAAAACAACTATATCTCAGATATTATTTGTACAACTATGTATAGGTTTAACCGCCATACATAAACAATACCCTAGTGATATTTCTCTAAATATCGGAGGATAAAAATGGCATCAAAAAAAGCCGGTGGATCAGCCAAAAATGGTCGCGATAGTCAATCCAAGAGACTTGGAGTTAAAAAATTTGGTGGAGAATCAGTTTTAGCTGGTAACATCATCTTACGTCAACGTGGAACAAAATACCATCCAGGTGTTTCTGTTGGTAGAGGCGGAGACGATACATTATTCGCTCTTATAGACGGATTTGTACTTTTTACTTCTAGAAGAGGTAAAACAGTTGTAAATGTTTCCCCAACTACAGCTGTATAATTCAATTTAAATAATAGGTAAGTGTCCGTAGTATTACATTTCTTCAAACCTAAAAGGGTTCATATTTTATGATAACAAACGAACAATTGTCAGAATTACATGCTCTCTTAACAGAGATGAAAATTGAGCTTATAGAAACCATCAATAGTGAACTCGCAGACGAAGAAACCCCTTTCAATGTTAGTGGTGATATGGCCGACAAAGCAGAAGCAATTACTTATGTTTCTGTCAATGAAGAACTTACTTCAGGTCAAAAAAACACTTTAGACAAAATTGATAGAGCGATTAAGCGTATTGAAGATGGTATCTTTGGAAAATGTAGTATTTGTTCTAATTTTATCGAATTAGATCGTCTTACTGCTATCCCTTATGCCGAAACATGTAAAGAACATATGCAATAAAAACAAATAAAAGCTTCTTATTAATTAAGGAGCTTTTATTTTTAGAAAAATATTTTGGATGTATCTATGAAAAAATTATTATTAACACTCTTATTTATTTCTCTTGTTTCTTGTGGAACTTCAGAAAATTTACAAACAAGTAGCTTTACGGTAAAAGAGGGTGATTCTATTAATAGAGTCATCACGAGATTGAATAACGAAGAGATCATCTCCGAAAAAATTCAGTTTCGTATTCTCGCAAAAATCACAGGCAAAGAATCTAAACTCAAGATAGGAACTTACAATATTCCTCCTAGAGTGTCCTACAATAGATTGTTAGATATTTTAATATCTGGTAAAGGAATTGGCGTATTAGTCACTATTCCAGAAGGATTTAATATTTTTCAAATAGCGGCATTATTAGAAGATAATGCTATTGTTAGTGCTCAAGAATTCCTCAATGAAGTCTATGATAATGCTTGGTTAAAAGAATTTAATATTCCTACCAATAACAATACTCCTATTACTCGTATCAAGTATTTCTCCGATCAAAATGATTTCAAATTTGCTGTTCCTTCTGCTCCTAAAAGCTATTCTCTAGAAGGTTATCTTTTCCCAGATACTTATTCCTTTGATAAAAATAGTTCTGCTAAGATAGTAGTACAAGCTATGACAGATCGTTTCCATGAAGTTGTGGATAATTCTATCCTTGCTCAAATAAAAGAACAAAATAAAACACTAAACGAAGTAATTATTCTTGCCTCTATTATTCAAAAAGAAGCCACTGGTATAAAAGAAATGCCCAAAGTTTCTGGAGTGTACAACAATAGATTGGATCAAAATATGATCTTACAAGCTGATCCTACACTCATTTATGCCTTAATCATTGATGGTGAATACAATGGTAATATTAGAACGAAGCACCTAAGACCACCTTGGCCATCACCCTACAATACTTATTTTACTACCACCCTTCCTATTGGCGCTATTGCAAACCCTGGCAAAGAAGCGATTCTTGCTACTTTAAATCCAGCAAAACACGATTATATTTACTTTGTAGGAAGTCCTGATGGAGAACATACTTATTCTCTTACTTATAAAGAGCACGAAAAAGCAGTACAAAAGTGGGTACAACATAGAAGAGGAAAATAATGATAAATAGAAATGAATTAGTCACCTTATTAGACTCTTGGTTAGAACCCAGTAAAATTAAAGATTATACTTTTAATGGCTTACAATTTGAAGGTAAAGAAACGGTGACACATATAGGCTGTGCTGTGGATGTGTCCTTAGATACCCTTACAAAAGCTGCCGAATTAGGCGTTGATTTTTTAATTACTCATCATGGATTAATCTGGGGTGGCATTCAAAAAATAACTAGCTTTGATAAAAATCGCATTCAAGTATTATGCGATCACAATATTAATTTATATTGTTCTCATTTGCCTTTGGACATTCACAAAACATTGGGTAATAACGCTTTATTAATAGAATTACTAAATGCAAAAAATACAGAAGAAGTTTTTTTTGATGTGGGTTATTATGCAGAAATCAATACAACATACCACCAGTTAAAAAAAATGATTCAAGAACATATTTCAGAAAATATTGTAGAAATGAATTTTGGACCTGATAAAATAGACAAGATTGCTATTTGTTCTGGAGGAGCTACTTTAGATTTAAAGGCTCTATTTGAAGCGAGTGATAAAGGTGTACAAACAATACTTAGCGGTGAAACTAATAGTTTATACTATCACTATGCTAAAGAATTAAAAATGAATATTATTTGTGCTGGACATTATGCTACAGAAACTTTTGGCGTCAAAGCTGTAAGTAGAGAGATCTATAAAAAATATATCAATCAAAAAGATATAATGTATACTTTTATAGATATCCCTACAGGCTTTTAAACTTCAGAATCTATTTTTTGTCCATAGATCTAAGATGTCTTCCTACTTTAAAGTAAGGAGACTTTCTTGCTGGGACATTAACATTTTCGTTAGTTTTAGGATTTCTAGCAATTCTGGCTTTACGTTGACGTACGCCAAAAGTACCAAATCCTCTAAGTTCAATACGCTCACTATCGCCTAGTTTTTCGATTTCTTGGCGTAATGTTTCTATAAATTTCGAAACAATAATTGATGCTTGGTTTTTAGAAACATTTAATTCTAAAACTTCTCCGCTCTCACAGACAAGATCTACTAAGTCAGACTTAGTTAATTTGCTTTTACTCATATCATACTCCTGTCTATGCGACATTTTTAGATGGACATGTTTATTATATAGAAATTAATTTATTTATTAGTTGTATGTTTTTTTAAATAAAACTTCCATAGAAGATTTGATTCTTGAAGATGTGTTTCTTGAAAGAACACCTTTAGCCCAAGCTCTATCGATTTGTTTTTTAAACTCATTTAATTGCACTTGTGCAGCCGTAAGTTCTAATGTTTTTGCTGTCAATACAGATGTTGTATTTCTACGCAAATGTCTGATAAATGTTCTGATTGCCTTATTACGCATATATCTTTTTTCTGATTGTTTAACACGTGTTTTTGCTGATTTAATATTAGGCACTTATACCCTCCATTCTTTTTTATATTATCATTATACTACATTATTCTATAAAAAGTCAATACTTTATTAACTTTTCTCAGTAGCTACTTTTAGTTATCTTCTTTTTTCTTTTCTTCTTTCTCTTTTTCTTGTTTTCTACGTTCCCAAAAACTAAGCGATTCTTCTTCTGTTTCGTCGCTTTTTTTCTTTTTGTCTTCTGGTTTTTCTTCTCTTTGCTCTTCTAGTAGGCGTGTTTCTGTAGCCAATTTGTTGCTTAATTTCTCTTGTCTTATTTTTTCTTCTTCTATACTTTTTAGCTCTTGTTCTCTAGTTATTTTTATTTGTTCGTTAAAATCATCTTGTCCAGATAGTATTTGATCTTTTTCAACATGTGGATCAATAAAAGAGAGTAAATGCACTCTTTCTTGGATTTTATTGTTTTCAAGGCTTTTCTGTTTAAAACTAGATTTAATCCCCATAAAACGAGCTCGTTTTTTTAACAAACTTTGTTT
>CAMRBT010000112.1 GCA_947040475.1 uncultured Brevinema sp. | reverse complement strand
TTGCCTAAGGTACCCTTTGAGGATGTTCCTACAACAATGGCAACAGGTCCACTATTGGGACTTAATCCACTTGTTCCATCTATGATTTTTTCATTGACTTTTGACCACATATGTGTCTCCTTTTTAGTAGTAATTATACTACTGTTGATTGATTTAATGTTTACTTGGGAGTGACATTAGTAATAACATCTTTGATGATGCTTTTATCTGTTCTGTCTGCTCTTATAGCATAGTTAGTATGTAAAGTTAACAAAGCTGTATTAATTCCCAAAGCCCCTTTGGCGAAAGAATATTCCAACTCCACTGGTGAAACTGAAACAACACCGTTTTGAATAGTAAAATCTTTAGGTAAGTGAATAAGAAATTCCTGAATAACATTATCAAGCTCAATCTTGTCTATAAATTCAAAAGAAAGAACAATAGGTTGTACGATATTGTATTTGCGTTGAATTTTGACGAGGTACTTGCCATGAGGTTCGGACTCAAAATATTGATTGTCCCAATGCCATGCAGGGCTTAAAGTAGCTTTGGTAGGGAGTATACTTATCCAAGGCCTTGCCGTGTTAGAGGGTGGGGTTTCTGTCAGTACCATTTCTTCAGAAAGAGAAGAACTATTAATAAGCACTTCTTTGAGCTGTTGTTGAATTGCAACAATCATCAAGAACTCCTTAAATTGATTTGTTGTATTTCTAATGCCTTGCTTCTTTTATGTAAAGCCTAAGAAAGTGTTGACTTTGTGCTTGGAAGTTAAGGAGAAATACAAAGATATATTGAGATTCGTTCTATATAAAATAGAAGAAAATTTGAAAGTGTCTAGGGCTACTTGTGAACCAAAGAACTTTTTGGGAAATAATGAGCAGGAGTTACAGGAGATGAGCCTGAAACCATAATACCGATATCGAGTTTTCCGCTTGCTATTTGTTCTAATTGTTTAATAGCAGAGTCTCGGTTGACTTTGATAGAGTAGTCGGAAGATTCCTCCGTAAATCCTTTTCGTGATAATAGCTGATAAAGCGATAACTTAACACACATATCTCTCAATGATAATGGTATAAAGGGCAAAGGAAGAGAATATTGTTTGTAGAGGTAGAGATTCATTTCTTCGGTGGCTCTGGTGATCGCAGAAATAATTCGAGGGGTGAAAATTTCTGAAGTCTCCCTAGCATCGTCTTTTGCCCAGCTCTCGATGGCGGATTGAAGACAGGCTTCGAAGAGATCTTCTTTGTGGCAATAAAGCATAATAACTCCTTATAAATTGATGTTTTGAGAGTAGGTGAGAGAAACAATATCGTTACTCAATGTAGTATAAAAAGAAATAGAAAGAGTCAGATCTTGTACTTCTTCAATGGTGATAGAGATAGAATTAGTGATGATATTGGGATCTGAAGAAAGAAGAATCTTGACCTCTTGCTCTATGCTGAGTTTTGTGGAATGATCCCGTATCGATTGGACAAAAGACATAAGTCTTGACCCCACTAAAGAATCATAAAACCAAGTACCGGGAGAAGATTTTAAGAGGGTGGTGATATGTTGTTGGATACAGTCGTTATCGTGAACAAGCTCAAGATCATCAATTCCAAAAACAATATCCCCGTTAAAAAGTTTGATATCAGTAAGCATAAGTGCTCCTTAAATTAAAATAAATAAGCATGATGAAAAATTTTATAGATTAGCTGGGCTTATTTAAATAGCTTTTCTATTTTTTGAGATTTTAGTGTTTTCCACTCTATTTTTTGTCCTGGATCTAAAGGGATAGATCCACTAGATATAATGCCTGTACCACCTGCTATAGGTCCGCCAGGTGCACAAACACCTCCAGCAACAATGCTATTTAAAGGGGTTACTATAGTGGTTTTTAGGTCGGCAATTTTATCAGCCATTTCTTTAAGAAGATCTCCTAAATTTACACCACCAGCAGATATAGAGATTTTTTTATCTTCTAAAACTAACTGAGTCTCTCCATCTGTAGATATAGAGATTTTTTTGTCTTCTAAAATTAACTGAGTTTCTTCATCAGCAGATATAGAGATTTTTTTATCTTCTATAATCAACTTAGTATCGCCGTAGGTGATAATAAGGGTATCTTCTTTACTTTCTTCAGAATGATCGCTCCCTATGATAGAGGCGATAACAGGATAGTTTGTATCATTATCCAAAAAATTAAGTAGGACAGTAGTTTCTGGACTAGGTGCCATAAAGATCCCACCAGTACTACTTGCCCAAAATTTGGGAATAGGAACTGCTGGATAGACGACATCTGTTTTTTCTCCAGTTTTTGTTAAGCCTACACATTTACAAGTGTAGTTCTCATGATCTACTTCACTAATTTCCGCTAATCTTGGGCCAGCAAAATTAGTGACAGTAGTTTTAGCGGTATTGTTCAGATTTTGTTTTATGTGAGACATTTTTTTACTCCTAATATCATTCTAACACTAGAAGCATAGCTGTAAGTAATATCCGTTACATAGTATTTTTCATCAAATAAAACGACAATATCACCAATATCTAATTCAGGAATAGGAAAGATAACAATACTTGAAGAGGTCGTTCCTCTAGTACAATTACTAACATCAAATTGCTGAGCACCTTTTCTTAGAAACTCATCCATAATGACTACTTGATTTTTTAAATTGATAAAGTAGTTCATCTTATGAATATCAAGCATTTTTCTGAGATTCTCAGTTTTAGTATCTTTTAGTATAATACGAGGGTGTTGTAGATTTTTTGCTTCAAATTGAATTTTAGGGACAAAGCTCTCTAGTATTTTTTTGGTATCAGCGTCGTTGAAAGTCTCTTTATAGACTTTTGGTTCTACACAGTTATAAAAAGCAGAGATTGTCATTCTGTTAGTAGCAAGATCTATGGTAGATATTTTCCCACTAAAAATCTCTATTTTTTCACGCTTATCATTTTGTATAGAGATAATACAGAGATCTTCAATCTCAGGTTTTAAGCCTATTTTGGTAGCGTATTGGTTGTTCAAAATTATTTCTGCAGTGATAGAGGTATTATTAACATCTCTTTTAACAGTAAAACTAAAATTAGAAGATAAATGGACTGTTTTAGGACTTCCGTTAATTGTTAAAAAAGAAAAACAAGATTTGATAGTTATTATTTTCATTATAAGACCTCTTTATATGGGACTATTTGTAGTAGTGTAAGTAGGTAAGAAAATTTCTTCAAAAGTAATAGTGACTTTAATGTAATCCTTAGCATTATCTTCAGAGCTAGTCAAATTAACAAAACATACCTCATTAATTCCACGTTTGTTTATATGGTCATTTCTAATCGTATAAATACTGGGCATAATAGAAACAGCTTCTTCAGTAGAAGGTTTAGAAGACTCTTCTGTTTCTTTAAACAATCTTTCTAAATCTTCTAGTGCTTGATAGGGTGTGTTGGTGCTTTCTCCTATGATCTCATCTAGTATCTTATCTAGTATGTGAAGAGTCGTTCTAGACACCTCTCCTAATAATAATAGATTAATTGTTATAGTTTTTTCTTTGTAGCCTTTGGTGATTTTACTATTCTTACTTCCTGTAAATTCAGAAGTGTCCCACAGTATGTCACCACCTATAGAGATACTTTGTAATACCCCAGGAAGATGTATTTCTTTTCCCATACTATCATTTTTTAGGGTTATGTTAGATTCCTCAGAATCACTTATTAGTAGCATAATATCCTCCTTATGGATGATTTTAAAATAGATAGTTCTAATTATCATTCTCTTTAATAATTAGATAACCTCAGTGATGTCATGCTTATGATATTAATTGAATTTTTAATTGATGATAGTTTTTATAGGGTTTGTTCTATTGTTGGTGTTGAGTAGTAAAATAACTCAAAGGAATAAAAAAATAATAAAGACAGTACCTTCCCCCATAAAAGAGGGAAGAATACAAAAGATCATTTACAGTACATTTTTGAATAGGAATCCAGCTTCATAATTAGCAACAGCCCAACCTAATCTTTCGTCGATAGCAGTAACATCACTAGTTGTTCTCTCATCAAAATAATCTCTCATCTCAGCATAACCAAGAGGAGCTCTCACTGTGACACCAAAGCTCAAATCTTCAAGGCTATAAATAGTATTAGGTACATAAGCAAGAACAACATTATTTCCCCAAGTGTAGGATAGTTTATCCTCGTTATGGTACATATTGTCTGCGATAATCACTTTATCTACAGCGATGATTTTTGCGAAATCTTCTGGTGTAATACCTGCTTTTAAGCTTGTATTAGGGAGTCTATCTACAAGATTTTTCTTGTATCTAAGTGCTTGCCATACAGTATCAGAGATGACACATTTGTTTGGATAAAAACCTATGCTATTTTTGATTTTTGTACGAGCAACTTCTATTTGTGCAATAGGATCACTAGCTGCATTTCCCCATAAATTAGTAGTCGTTGGGGTAGTAGTGTGTTCGCCATATTTACTTTCATCAAGAATATCTTTGACTTGAGCAGCTTCGATAGAATTCATCATTTTATCATAAGCATTACGCATACGAGCTTCTCTCATTAGAAGGGAGCTTTGACCAATGTCAACAGATCCAATTAATTCAGATCTATCAACAGAACTTTCTACAGTGTATCTATTTACTGAAAGAGAGACCCAAGATTTAATATGATCTTGAGTTCTTTTTGCTTCGTCTCCGTATTCACGACGGAAGTCAGAAAGTTGCAAATGATTTGCTCCTAAATGAGCTAGTTTGTAAGTTTCTCTTGCTACAGTAGCTTCGTAAAGGGGCATTAATTCATACCCAAAACGAGCTTGTCTAGGATAGCTTAGAGCAAATCTTTCTAGGATTACAGGGAAGTTATTTTCTTGAAGAGACATAGTTGACCTCATTAAATATATTTTATTTTTGCCATATTATTTTGCTGTCAGTATTTATATTGCTACTATTATGCAAAGTGAGATCTATCCTAAGGAAATTGGAGGAATGAATCTTTATCTATGCAAATGAATAGAGTTTATATTATAAATACTAAATTTTAATAACAAGCTTATACAGCGTTTTTACTCAGCA
>CAMRBT010000111.1 GCA_947040475.1 uncultured Brevinema sp. | reverse complement strand
CTCTTTCTTGAAGAAATTCTCTATACTCTTGATCTCTAGAATTTTCTTCAAACATCCCTAAATATAAGGATTTCAAATATAATCCTGTTCCACCAACAATAATAGGTAATTTACCCCTATTAGCAATATCTTCAACAATAGGAATTGCCAAATCTCTCCAATAACCAGCATTACAAATCACAGTAGGCTCTAAAATATCTATAAGATGGTGTGGGATTTCTTGTAATTCTAATATAGAAGGTTTTGCAGATCCAATATCAAAATATTTATATATTTGAACGGAATCACAAGAAACAATCTCACCATTGAATTTTTTAGCGACTTGTATCGCTAAATCTGATTTTCCAGAAGCCGTAGCTCCAATAATAGATAAAACTTTTACCATAAAAAAGTAAAACCTCTATCTTCTAGAGGTTTTTTCTTTTTTATCATCAAAAATATATTCTATATTTCCACTTAATACTTCTCTCATTGCGAGAAGTGTTAGCTTTTCGGTACGATTACCAGCTACAGTAATTTCTGTGGCATCATTATGCTCTTGGGATAAAGCTCTTGCATACTTAATAGTAGCAACAGTAACTTCATATTTGTTTGCAGTAAAAGATAAAATTTCATCTAATGGTAATGGCATAAGGCACCTCTTTTTATATTTTATATTAATACATATATTCAGTCTCAATTATTATTATAGCATTTTTATATAAAAAAAGTCAATCTTTTAACACAAATAAAATCAGGTAAACATACTATTATTGACTAAAGTACAAAAATAGTTATATACTATATTATAATCTTATTTTGATATGGAGGAATTATGTCTTATAATGTTGCTGTGTTGGGTGCTGGAAGCTGGGGTACTGCCTTATCTATTGTGCTTTCACAAAATAATAATGTTACTTTATGGAATGTTACTAATGATAGTTTGGACGATATTAAAAACAATAAAGAAAATTCTATGTATTTACCTGGAGTTAAAGTTGAAAATGTTACTGTAGAATCTGACTTAAAAACTGCTGTAGAAAATAAAGATATTATTGTTGTTGTTATTCCTAGCAAATTTTGTAAAGAGACTTTTGAAAAACTTGCTCCTTTTACCACAGATAAACAAATTATCGTCAGTGCTACAAAAGGGTTAGAGTTATCACCTTTACGAATGATGACAGATTTAATAGAAGAATGTATTCCTAATCGAAAAGCTGTTGTAGCTATTAGTGGACCATCACATGCTGAGGAAACTAGTAAAAAAATGTTCACTTGTCTTGTAGCATCTTCTAAAGATCAAGAAGCAGCAGATATCGTTCAACAATGCTTTACTACTTCTTGGACAAGAATTTATACAAACGACGATCCTATAGGTGTAGAAATTGGTGCTGCAATCAAAAATATTATTGCTATCGCTGCAGGTATTGTTTCTGCAGCAGAATTAGGTGATAACGCTTTAGCTGCTCTCGTTACTAGAGGTATTACCGAAATGACACGTTTTGGTGTGGATATAGGTGGCAAAATATCTACTTTTTCAGGATTGGCTGGAATCGGCGATTTGATAGTAACTTGTTATTCTCCTCATTCTCGCAATCGTTATGTAGGACAACAGATTGTATTAGGAAAAAAAGTTGACGAGATAGAAGCTTCTATGACCCAAGTACCAGAGGGTGTTCGTGCTGTAAAACAAATTCATCAATATGCTAAAGAAAACAACATATCTGTCCCTATTATTGATTCTGTATATGCTATCTTGTATAGTGATCTATCTCTGGATAACTGGAAAAAAATGTTGACAGAAAGACCGCTTACCAACGAAGATAATGTCTAAAATAAAATGGCTTATAAAAAATTTAAATATAATAATAAAGAAAGAACTTATACGATAGATCAATTAAAAGACAAAGTTCTTTATTTTATCAATTATAGAATGAGATCAAAAAAAGAAGTTTTTGATAAATTACAAAAATTAAATACTTTACCAGAAGATAGTACCCTGATCGTAGACGAGTTGGAAGAATTAGGGTTAATCAATGATGAAAAATTTATTGAATTTTTTGTAAGAGAATTTTTTGAAATAAAAAAACTAGGTCTCTCTAGAGTAAATTTAGAATTACGAAGACTGGGTTTTGATTCTGTACTGATACAAGATTCAGTTCAGCAATATATTCTTCAAGAAGAGTACTCTCCCGAAGACGAAGCTTTGGAATTAATAGAACAAAAATATAGAACAAATCTCCCCGAAGATCATAAAATCATTGCTTTTTTAGGGCGACGAGGATTTTCGTACTCTATAGCAAACAACGCATTAAGTATACATAAAAAAAAGAAAGAGGAATAAAACTCTTTCTTTTTGATTTATAAATATAATCTATATTTTATTTATTTAATTCCAAACTTTTTCTTAATTTTAGGATTGATTTTGATGGGATTGTTTGTTTTAAATTCTGCTAATTGATCATAGGTCCATTTTTGCAATTTACTTTGTCTTAATTCTTGTTCTGTATATGATTTGATTTGTGAAGCTGACAATCCAAGTCTTAGTAATCGCTCAGAATTTTCTAAATAATAAGCATCTATCTCTTCTGAGGTAGGAACAACAACATTAGGATCTTGTTTTATTTTTTGTTCTAACAAAAATTGGGTAGCAGCTTGTCTTAAAAATTCTTGTAATAAAATATCCAAATCTGGACTTTCTAAAACTTCTTTGTAAGTTGCTGCTAAAATAGCACTCTGATCAAGATATGTTTGAACAAATCTTTCTTTTATTTGATTTTTTTCTTGATTTGAAAGATCACTTTTTTTAAGATTTTCTTCTAATGCTTTAAATCCTACTTCCATACCTTTAGAGGGAAATTTGATCCCATTTATATCTATTAACCAAGTTTCGTCCGTACTAGAAGCAATCCAAGCATCCATATAAGTTTGTATTCCAGATTTTGCTTTATCAATTTCTTGAGCAAAAGAATTTTGAGCAAAAAACACACAAGTGATTATTACTAGTGTTTTATTGAATTTATTCATATTTTTGACATCCTATTTTATTCAATATAATCAAAAATGTTACATTGATATTATCAATTATACATATAATTAAAAAATAAATCAATATAATCAAAAACTAATTTTCAATATATTTGATTTATTAGAAAAAAAATGTTAAAATATATAAAATATCTATCCTTGAAATTGCATGGAGTCTATATGTCATTAAAACTTTGGCAAATCAAACTGTTTATTATCTTAGGTTTTGTCGCTCTCGGTTCTGGTATCGCTTTAACAAAATTATTCATTTCCTTTAATGATTTAACAGATCTTAATCAATCTGATGAATATTCTCACTATGCTGTCCCCTCTAAAGTCTACGATATTAAAGGTAGATTAATTACGGAATTTTACAAAGAAAAAAGAGATTTAGTTTCTTTTAATGATCTTCCTCAAAATCTTATCAGAGCAATTATTGCAACAGAAGATAACACTTTTTATGAACATAACGGTGTTAATTTTCTTGCTGTTCTCCAAGGTGTTCTTATAGATCCTCTACGTGGACGAGGCATTAGAGGTGGTTCTGGTATTACTCAGCAGTTAGCCAAACAAATGTTTACTGATAGTGCCAAATCTGTTCAACGTAAATTAATTGAATTATGGTACGCTTTTCAATTAGAAAAAAAATACTCTAAAGAAGAAATTTTAGAATTATACTTTAATCTTATCTATTTTGGACATGGACAATATGGCATCCAATCTGCTGCTGATTTCTATTTTCATAAAGCAGCTAAAGATTTATCTCTTGGAGAAGCAAGTTTTCTAGCAGGATTACCTCAAGCTCCTTCTGGCTACTCTCCTATTATTAACTATGAAAGAGCTCAAGCCAGACATGGTGTTGTGTTGAACTCTATGGCTAACAATGGTTATATATCCGAAGAATTAGCGCAACAAACTTTTATGGAATTTTGGCAAAATTATGATGAAACCTTTATTGCTGTAACAAGGAATATCAGAGGAGAATCTATTGATATAGCTCCTTTCTTTTCTGAATACGTAAGACAACAAGCCCTAAATAAATATGGAGAAGAACTTCTTTACTCAGGCGGACTTGAAATACATACAACATTAAATATCGATTTTCAAAAAGTTGCTAATATAGAATTTGGAATAGCTTTGTCTAATGAACAGGAGCTTTATTCTTCTCATTATAACCGCAATTCTGATAAACTAAGAACAGGCTATGAAGATATTTTAGATCTTGCAGGCTTAACTTTTGGAATAGAGGGATTTACTTTTGGTGATACCCGTGTTAAAAAACTTGTTCGTGAAACTATTACAGCAGATCAAGATCTTTTATCATTAACAACATCTATTTTTGGTATAGATAATGCTCATAAAGAAGTTGAAAAATTATATCAAGTAGATAATCTTATTAGCGGAAAAACAGATAGTGTTGAAGGTGCTTTAATTTCTATAAATCCAACTAATGGCTATATTCAAGCTATGATTGGTGGTAAAAAATTTAATGTAGCAAATCAATTTAATAGAGCAACTCAAGCACAAAGACAGATGGGATCTACTTTTAAAGCTCTTTTATTTGCTATTGCACTTGATAACAAAATTATTACTCCTTCCGAAATTTTTGTAGATGAAATTATTTCTTATCAATTACCAAATGGTGCTGCATGGACACCTCGTAACTATAATGGCTCCTATTTAGGACCTATGACAGTTCGTAAAGCATTGCGATTGAGTGTTAATATTATTACTATCAAAGTTTGGGAACGTATGCTCAAACAAATAGGATACTCACGAGTCGTTGAGCGATTGAGTCTTTTTCTTGGATCTAAAAAAACATCTCAATTTGAAAGACGAATTCCTAATGAGATGGCAACAGCTTTAGGGACAGGTACGGCTAGCCCTCTATCTTTAGCTCAGGCTTACAGTGTCTTTATCAATGGTGGTAAAACTGTAGAACCTATTAGTATCTTAAAAGTGTATGATAGATATGGTAAATTATTAGATGATTATCAAACAGCACATCTTGCAAAAAATCAAGAACA
>CAMRBT010000110.1 GCA_947040475.1 uncultured Brevinema sp. | reverse complement strand
TTAGACTAATATTCATTAGACAATATCCCTTCAAAAATACCAATCAAATAAAAAAACACCCTTCAAAATAGTAGGGTGTTTTTTATTGTCTATTTATTTTTATACAGAGAGTAGTTTTTTGGATTCTAGTCTTTCTACCCAAGCTGCAGCGACTTGAGAGGTCATGGTTCTTACACGTAAAATATAAGACTCTCTCTCTGTTACAGAAATAGCTCCTAAAGATCCTAATGTATTAAAGATATGAGAGCATTTAATAGCCAAATCATAAGCAGCAAAAATAGCCTTAGCTTGAATAGCTCGTGAAAATTCTTTTTCGAAGTCATCAAACAATCTAAAATAAAGTGCTTGATCTGCTACTTCAAAAGAGTAAGTAGAGTAATCCCATTCTGAATCTAAATGTAACTCCCCATAAGTGGTGGTATCATTCCATTGAAGATCTTTAAAATGTTCTACACCCTGAAGATACATCGCTAATCTTTCTGTACCGTAAGTTAATTCAGCAGGAACAGAAGGTAAAGAAATACCACCAACTTGTTGAAAGTAAGTAAATTGAGTTACTTCCATTCCGTCAAGCCACACTTCCCAACCCAATCCCCAAGCTCCAAGCGTAGGTGATTTCCAGTCATCGTGTACAAATCTAAGATCATGTTTTGTGATATCAATTCCTAAATACTCTAAGCTTTGAATATATAAATCCAAAATATTTGCTGGGGCAGGTTTTAGCAAGGCTTGAAATTGATAATAAAACCCCATGCGATTAGGATTTTCTCCATAGCGTCCATCACCAGGTCTACGACAAGGCTCGACATAGGCGACATTCCAAGGCTGATCTCCTAAAGAACGTAAAAAAGTATCTGGGTTAAAAGTACCAGCACCTTTTTCTAAGTCATAAGGTTCACGAATTAAACAATCGTGTTTTGCCCAAAATTCTTTTAGTTTGCAAATAATCTCTTGAAAGGTAGGTGCATTAGGATTTTTCATAGATTTCACCTTTTTATATGTATTTAGTTTAAATTGTATCATAATTTTTTATAAATTTCAAGTAATTATTGGGCTGCTTTGATGAGCCTATCTCTTAGGGCTACACCTTGTCCATGATTTGGTGGTAGTTCGCAGTATATCGTGGAAATATTTAATTTATCACATTGGAAAAAAGTATAATAGAGAGCATGTGCATAATCTCTGACCGTATCAAAATAAAAAGAGTGTGAATATTCAGATAAATCTATATCTTTATTAAGGAATAAAAGAGCAGAATTTTTGGAAGCTTTAGGGATTTGTCCTTCAAAAGTAATAATAGTAGCTTTAGGTTTGTAATGAGCGAATCGTGTTCCTGGAGAATGATGTTCTTGAGCCGTATTTTCACAAGGTAGAATCCCTGTCTTTTCAGCTATCATCTCAGTAGTGATATAACCTGATCGTAAGATATAAATCTTATCACCTTCAACCTTTACAACGGTAGACTCTATCCCAATGTCAAGAGTCCCTCCATCTAAAATCACGGCTTTCCCTTCCATATAAAATTGTGCCATTTCATAGGTGGTTGGGGATGGTTTGCCAGAGATATTGGCGGAAGGAGCACAGATGGGTAAATTAACTGCAGATAAAAATTCTAAGGCAATAGGATGATTGGGGATTCTGACACCGACAGTATCTAGTCCACCTGTAACATTAGAAGGAATTTCTTTTTTTTTAGGTAAAATTAATGACAAAGGACCTGGAGAAAATGCCTCAAATATTTTTTGTTCCAAAGGTGATAGTGAGGTAGCAACACTTAATATTTGATCTATATGTGAGATATGAACAATCAAAGGGTTAGAAGGGGGGCGATTTTTTAATTCAAAGATCCTATTTACACTTTGCGAACATAGAGCGTTAGCACCTAATCCATAAACTGTTTCTGTAGGAAAAACAACGCATTCTTTGTTGAGAATGGCATCAATAGCAGATTGTAAGGAATTTTTCATAATAATATTATCGTCTTGTATGTTTACGGAGAAGTTTATCAATGATTCTTAAATAATCGGAAGAGGCATCAATTTCGGCGTGTTCTAATCCCAATTTTCTAAAAATTCTTTTATACTGATCTGTAAAAGATTCACTATCGGTGATGGATTTTTTACCCAAAGTTCTGAGTATTGTTTGTCCAGATTCCATATCTTCTAACTCTGCTATAATAGGGAATGAATAGGGGCTAGTAAAGTCACTTTCTATAGGATCTTTGATAACAATAGGAATAATTTCATGTTTTTTGCTGAGAGTTCCCAAAGCATGCTCATAGGAATTATCAAAAAAATCACTAAGAATAAAAATAATAGCTTTTTTCTTGATGAGAAGATTGGCTTTACGAAACACATTGTTGAGATTGGTCGCTTTAGAAGATGAAGGATAATAAAATACATCTCGAATAATTCTAAGAATATGAGAGTAATTATGCATAGGAGGAATGATTTTTTCTATTTGATCTGAGACTAAGATTAGCCCAGTTTTGTCATTAGCAAAGAATGAGGTAAAACCAAGTAAAGCAGTGATTTCAGCCATGATATGTCTTTTGGATTTAATACTGCCAAAATCTCCAGATGCAGAAATATCGACAATAAAGTATGTTTGTAATTCTCTTTCTTCAATAAATGTTTTGACAAAAGGTTCGTTCATACGAGCAGTTACATTCCAATCAATATCTCTTACACTATCTCCAGGGGTGTAGGCACGAACTTCATCGAATTCCATACCACGTCCTTTGAATGAGCTTTTGTAGTCATTTTGTAAAGAGCTATTGACCATTTTTCTAGCTTTGATTTCTAGGTGTTTTGTTTGAGCGACAATTTCGGAAATAGAAATATTTTCAAGGTTTTCAGCCATAACAATCCCTTAATATTATTTTTTTTCGTCTTCTTTTTCGACAGTAGTAGTGTCAATGTAATCAATATTATCAGTACGGGTGTTTGTTTGTTCAAAAGGATTTTGTTCAGAAGGGTCTTGAGAACGCTTGATATTTACCACTTTAATATTAAAATTTGGAGATTTACCACTAATACGAGCTATAACTAGGATAACAATTATATAAATAAAAGCACCCACAATTAAAATAATAAATAATGGCAACCATAAATAGATTAATAAAAACATTCCAAAAATGAGCGATAAAAAAGAGAAGATTGAAGAATTTGTATTAGATCTCATATTTTAGAAAAATGGCGCTTTATATAATACAGCATGGAGGAAAGTAACTAATAAAGTTAGCCAACCAGCCACAGGGGTTACTTGATCTAATACAGAAGTTAATTTTTCGGTAAAGGAAGAAAAAGGAATAAAGTTTAGTAATTGTGGATTGAGAATAAAAGCATCTAAAAATAAAATAATAGATGGGATTAAAGCTCCTATTAAAGGTAATCCACCATATATAGAACCAAAATTAGGTCCAAAGAAATTCCATACGGAAAATAGTAAGGCTGAATACCCCATATATTCTTTAACTGTTTCTGTTTGTAAGAATAATAAAACTTCTTGCATTTTTAAAAGGGAAGAGGATGGGACATCTTTTTTAGCTATATATGATGATACATGAATTTCTATTTGATGTGCTAACAAAACGATAGAAAATGTAGCTAAAATACCTACAAGTAATAATACTCCTAAAATTGACATAGTGAGCTCCTTTGTATTAAATTATATATGTTATATAATTTATAGTATATATAATTTACCCATTTTAGTCAATATAAATTTGTATAAAAATTACATTAAGTTACTGATTGTAGAGTTTTTGATAAAAAACATTTGCTATATATATAATAATAGTATATAATATAGTACATACAGGTAAGAATAATACACATTGTTATTCTTATCTGTATATTTTTAATGTTTTTGTAATAATATAGTGGAGTATATATGAGTGCAATAATAACAGATAGAAATCCTATTAAAATAGGTGTTGTTGGTACAGGCCACATGGGTCAGTATCATATTAATTTATTAACAAAAATCATCCCTAATGAATATATTTTTATTTATGATGTGGATACAGCTCTTAGTTCCAAAATGGCAAAAGAATACGATGTGACTCGTTGTTCTTCCTATGAAGAACTATTAAGCAAGGTCGAGGCTGTTGTTGTTGTTGTCCCTACTTTTTTACACTATGAGTATGCTATGCAGGCAATGAAAGCTAATTGTCATGTATTGGTAGAAAAACCTATTTCAAACAATCTCGAACATGCACAATTAATGATGAGCTATGCAAAAGATAATAATTTAACATTGCATATAGGTCATGTTGAACGTTTTAATGGTGCTGTACAAGCATTAAGAGCACTCGTTAAAAACCCTCAGTATTTTCAAACACAAAGAATTGGATCTGTATCACGTATTCAAGATGTTGGTGTTGTTTTGGATCTCATGATTCATGATATTGATATTATTTTATCATTAGTAGATTCTCCTGTAAAGGAAGTTTCTGCTTATGGCGAATCGATTATTACTAATTTTGAAGATTATGCTTTAGCAACACTCTATTTTGAAAATGGAGTAATCGCTTCATTAACAGCTAGTCGTGTATCAAGCTATAAAGCAAGAAGTATTGTTTTATCTCAAGAAAAAAATTATGTTGATTTAAATTATGCTACGAATGATCTCTTAATATACAGAAATCAAGACACAGAGTATAATATTTCTCAAGATCAAA
The DNA here is from genome assembly GCA_947040475.1 of uncultured Brevinema sp. GTDB lineage: Bacteria > Spirochaetota > Brevinematia > Brevinematales > Brevinemataceae > Brevinema_A. The sequence continues at coordinate 393 of CAMRBT010000110.1, read as the reverse complement.
TTACCTATAAAGAAGGGCATATCGTAGAAAGAGTTTTTGTTCATAAGGACAATCCTCTTAAAGCGGAGTTAGAATATTTTATAGATGATATTAATAATGATACTGGTGATAAATATAAAAATATTTTATGGGATGCTCATTCTAATTTGTATACGATGGAAATTGCTTTTAGAATTTTAGAAGAAATCGAAAGAAACAAAAAAAATCGAACCTAAACAAGAGAAATTATATTTCTCTTGCATCTCTTAGGCGTAAATCAAAAAAATCATCTTCTCGTTCTGTGGACAATAACATTTTCAAAGCTAATTCTACACTTTGTGTGCGGATCTCTTCTCTAGATCCTTCTAGTAAGAATTTCTGTGCCCAACCACCATCTTTTGATAGGATAGCTGT